>JBNGDO010000036.1:20922-27941 GCA_049975385.1 Anaerolineae bacterium
CCCCTATCCCGCGCCTTCAGGCGCAATTTCTACGTAAAATCGAATTTTCGGATAGATTCTAAGTTATACAAGACACTTGCAAAAGCAAGCATCTGCTGAGACTTTTGTAGTCTTCGGCTCAAAGAATTAATTCTTTCTTCGGAAGAATTAATTCTTTTGCATTTTATAGCCCCTTAACTTCATTCTTCAATTCACCCCTCCCTAGTGGCAATCAGTATTGCGCCGTGCCTGCCCGGTTTGCTATGATATAGACAGTTTTGTGGTGGCGTACAGCCAATACATTCTTTTTTCTCATACGACGAGGAGGTGTTCGTGATGAAGAAGCTTTTAGTTTTGCTGTTGGTCGTGTTGATGCTGATCGTCTCGGTTGCACCAGTTGCAGCAAAAGGCGGCGGGCAGCCTTCGTTGCGCCCGCCGGGATGGGCGCAAAATCCTGGCAAAGACCCCATCGATGGGCCTCCAGGGTGGTCGCGTGTTTGTCCGGGTGAAGGTGGCTCGGGTATTCCAGGCCCCGGCAACCCGAACAAGTAGCCCTTTTGGGAGCCGGTGCTGCACCGTGGCGGGCGGGGCAGCATCGGCCTTTTCTTGATCAACCATACCCACCACAAACGTTTTGTACTTTCGTGCGATGGAGCATTCAATGGATGACAGACAAACAATCGTACTTTTTGGAGATTCCCTGCTGATGGATGGCGTCGAAGCGAGCCTGGCGGATCAGCAAGAATTGGACGTCATCCGGGTGGATGCCGCCATCAACAACGTCGCTCAGCACTTACAAACAATTGCGCCGGATCTCGTCATCTTCGACCTGGACCTTCCTTTTTCATCCCAAATCGTTCCCCTACTGCAAGAACGACCCGGCATCCCTTTTATCGGCCTGGACGCACAATGTAGCGAAGTCATCGCCCTTTCCAGTCAACACTACACAGCGCTGTCGGCGAATGACCTCGTCAAAGTCATCCAGAAGCAAACGACGACCCGGCCGGGCCAGGCCGTCGATCCACTTTCAGCGCCGCATTAGGCAAGAATTCAATCCGTTTATTAGGAGGAGACACTATGAAATCAAGACGAATACGCAGTTTCTTACTCGTGCTGGTCCTGCTCACGCTGACCAGCCAATTGGTTTTTGCGGATGATGGTCAGATTTTCCGCAAAAACGTCTCGAAGACGCCCGATCAGGAGACCGAGCGCGCTAATCTTAACCATATGTCATTCTATGTGCCCGCGCAAGCTTCAGATGGCACGCTCCTCACCGAAGGCATTGAGTACTACCAGGCAGATGGCACCCTATATGAAACCCGCGAGTATGCCAAACCCCTGGTCGCGGTCTACATTGACTCGCTGCCGGAGCACGACGAGGAGGAGGAGGGCATCTACCACATCCTGAGCGGTGGGGCTGGTCTCGGAGCACATGATGCCTATGCCGCCCACTCGCTGGACGATGGAGCGACCTGGAAGCGTACGAATCTCTCGCTCTCGGCGGATCTCTCATCGTTCACGCTGACCGATGGCACGCCGTTCCCGGGTGACGCGCACAACATGACGTTTGCGATTGCCGGGGACAAGGTGCTGGTCGGCTGGATCAGCAGATATTGCGACGGCGGCGCACCCCTGTATACCATGGTGGATGAGGATGTTGTTGCACTGCAAGACGCATTCGAGTTGCCAGATCTCTACGTAACGGACATCTGGGGCGTAGCAGGCGCGCAAAAGTCGGTGGACTATACCCTGCAGGGCTTCCCCGAAGTCGGCGAAATTCCCTACTCCTGTGTATGGTCTGCCCGCGGACAGTTGCTGCTAGATGACGAGACAGGTACATACGACATCGTCTGGACCAAAGCCGAGCGGCTGACCTCCGGTCGCCGCGACGCCAACCGCCTGGAGATGAACGGCGACAGCGCCGCCGGCTTTATGATGACCTGGCAGGAAGACCCCGAAGGGCTGCGTCCCGGTCAGGGCCTCGGCCCCGGCGAAGGTTGGTCCGGTGCGGTGGTCAACCAACAGACAGATCTCTGGTACTCGTTTATCGCAATCGACGACTTTGTGCTGGTCCAGGATGACACTGCCGAGACAGGTTACGTTGACATCGCTGAATACACTGGTGAGACGATGCCCAAGACAGCGGTACCAATGGCAATGCCCATCCGGCTGACCGACAACAAGATGTGCAAGAGCACTGGCAGCGATCTCTATTGCTACGTCGACTTCGATGACGTCGATCCCTACAGCCTTACGGACCTGCCAGACGATCTGACAACTATCGCCCAATCCCAGTCCTCTACCTTCTGCGCTGAAGTTGTCCAATGGACCAATCCCGGCAACACGACACTCAACCTATGTCAGACAGAAGATGGGCGCGTGTTACAGGGCCGCGTCGGCGCTTCACGCCCGCGCGTTAATGTGCAACCCTATGCCACCGAGACCATCGACGTTTACGATAGTGCTTGGGTAATTATGGGCGCCGAGGAATCCAAGGCACTTGGCGAAGGTTCTACTGAGGAGGACGTTGAGCCAGAAGATGTCGGCAAGAACATGTGGTACTACTCCTTTGACCTGCTTAACCCGGATTTCATCCTGCAGGGTGGTATGCTCAACTGGCCCGCCAAGAGTCCTGAGACCGGTGAAGTCTTTGAGATGCTGGTAGATGATTTTGGCAACTATTTCTACGAAACCGAAATTTCCCGGCGTTTCTCGCACTTCTCCCAACCGATTCATCAGATTGGCGACAGCGGCGTCGCAGCAGCCTTGATCGTCAAGCAGGGTATCCTCAACCAGGGTGGCCCGGCGGACATCTTCCTGCGCCTGCTGAAAGTTCCGGATGAAGTCGAATGGTCAGACTGTGAGCGGGACGGTGACACGACGACCACCGAGCGCTGCTTGCCCATCGGCTACAACCCTTACGCCTACGAGAACCTCGTCTGCGATGAATGGGCCTACACTGACGGCAGCAATCCGCGTTACCTGGAAGGCCTGTGCCTCAGCACCGGCATCAACGTCTCCGGCGGCACCATCGTCTCGTGTGACAACGGCACCAGCGGCGAGGCCTGCGCGGCGGCCTTCCCCTGGGACGGCGGTGTCTCCCCCTTCCCCAAGGTGACCGAATGGGTGCAGACCGTGGATAACCTGGATGACGAATCCTGGGAGAACCCCTACGATGTCTCCAAAGGTCATCGTGGCTTTATCGACGGCGACTTCATCATGATGATGTACGCCTGGTCGCCCAACTGGAAGGCCAACAGCGTCGGCAACGACCACTACAACCTGTACGCCCGGCGCTCCTTCGACGGCGGCATGACCTGGACGACCACGCCGGCATCCCTGGGCGGCGACGGTACCGAGACCTGCGAGAACTATGGCGCCGGTTCTGACTATACCACAGTCTGCACCGATTACGCTGCGGGCGAGTTTGAGCAGTCCCGTAACCTTTCGCAACTCACCGGCAACAAAGTGACCATCCTCGACCCACGCTACACGCCCACTGGTGGCCTCAAGATGCTGCCTATCACCGACCTCAAGGGGATCGACTTCGAAGGCTACGATGATGACGAGCGCGATCCATCCAAGTTCTTCATCGTCTACGAGACGGGCGACAATACCACTGTCGCCGAAGGCGAGGCTGTTCCACTGGACCTGTTCTACAGCCGGGCCACGAACTGGGGCGATGACTATTCCCTGGTTGAATACTACAACTCCGGAACCGGTGAGACCACCATGGGCTTCGACTGGCTCGAGCATGATCGCGAGGATCTCTCCGGTGAGGCCGCCAATACCTGCAATAACGGCGGCACCTACTACTACGTGATCTGGAACCAGTGGCAAGAGGACGAACACGAAAACGTCTCCAACAGCGATGCCATCTTCCGCCGCGTGATGTTCATCGATGTTGATGAGGATAACCCTGAGACCTCAGTGGCGCCACTCGCCTCCATCCTCTACGTCAGCGCCAGCACGGTTGAGCAGCTCGCCGGCGACGAGCTAACCATCGTCGGCAGCGCGCGCGACTTCAACGCCGGTGGCATCGTAGCCTACAAGTGGACGTCGAGCATTGATGGCGTGGTAGGCAACGAGAAGACGCTCAAGATGCCGGCGGCGGCTCTCAGCCGCGGGAAACACACCTTCCACTTCACCGCACTGGATGGCAACGGCCACTGGGCGGATGGCACAACGGTTGACGTTGTCGTTGTGGAGCAGATTTATCGCGTCATGCTCCCGATGGTAATGCGCAACCGGTAACGACGATTCAAGAGTTCACCCTGGGTCTGACTGGCCTTTTTTCGAGGCCAGTCAGATCCCTAAGAGTTCTCAAGCAGACGTTATTCATCAACAAGAGTGAGCAATGAAAGCCCAAATACCCGCCAATACTTTTCCAGAGCACACGCTGCACGCCGCCGATCGGACTACCGACCGGCGCAGGATGCGCGAGGTGCTCAATAGCTTAATTTTACACCTGCATCCCACCCGCGTGCCCGCCGCCGCGATTCGCTTCACCTACACGTGGGGACTGGGCGGCATCAGCGCACTGCTGTTCGTACTGCTTGCAGCGACCGGCGTGCTGTTGATGTTCCGCTACGAACCGACCGTGGACCGCGCCTACATCAGCATCCAACTGCTGGAGACGCAGGTTGCCTTCGGCTCGCTCATCCGCGCGCTGCACCACTGGTCCGCCAACCTCCTCGTCGTCACCGTCTTTCTGCACATGTTCCGCGTCTTCTTCACCGGCGGCTTCAAGCAGAAGCGCGCGTTCAACTGGATTATCGGCCTGGGGTTGCTCGTGCTGGTCCTCGTCTTCAACTTCACCGGCTACCTGCTGCCCTGGGACCAGTTATCGTACTGGGCCATCACCGTCGGCACGAGCCTGCTCAGCTACGTCCCGCTCGTCGGGCCAGCGATCAGTAACGCCGTTCTCGGCGGGCGCGAAGTGGGGCAGGTCGCGTTGAGCAACTTCTACGCGCTGCACGTCGCGGGGCTGCCGGCGATCACCCTCATCATCCTGGCCTACCACTTCTGGCGGGTCCGCAAGGACGGCGGCATTTCGCAGCCGCTGCTGCCGGAAGGCGAGAAACCGGTGCGCGTGACGACGATCCCGCATCTGGTGCGCCGCGAGGTCGCGGCCGGCGCGGTCGTGCTCGCCGGGATGCTCGTGTGGGCGATGTTCGTCCCGGCACCGCTCGGCCAGATCGCCAATCCGCTGCACTCGCCGAATCCGGCCAAAGCGGCCTGGTATCTGGGCGGCATCCAGGAATTGCTCCTGCACATGGAGACACGCGCCGCGATGCTCCTCGTCGCCATCCTCTTCCTCGGCATGGCGCTGGTCCCCTACCTGGATCGCCAGGACGCCAACGTCGGCATCTACTTCCGCTCGAAGGTGGGACGGCGCGCCGCCATCATCGGCGCGATCTTGAGCCTGGACCTCGTCCCGCTGCTGATCATCGCCGATGAAAGATGGGCTGGCTTTTCTTCGCTGCTACCCACGTGGTCGCCGTTCGTTTCCAACGGGCTGATCCCGTTGGGCATCGTGCTGATCGGATTGTTCGTCATTTATGCGTTCATCCGGCTCGTCCTCAAAGCCAACCGCAGCGAGGGCCTGACCGGTCTGTTCGCATTTGTGATGATGAGCTTTATCGTCCTCACCATCACGTGCGCGTTCTTCCGCGGCCCCAACATGGCGCTGGTGCTGCCGTTCTAGCCGGAGGCGAAACAATGGACACAGAAAATACTGAAATCCTTGAACAACCCGAAGCAGAACACAAGCAACCCGGCCCCACGTGCAAACTTCCCGGCCAAGGGAAAATGAGCCGTCGCGATTTCCTGGGGATGGGCCTCAATGTCCTCGGCGCGCTGGCTTTGTTGGAGGTCGGCGGCGTGAGCCTGCTCTATCTGAAATCTCGCAGCCAGGATGGACAGTTTGGGGGCATCGTCACCGCGGGTGCGGTGGATAGCTTCCAGCCTGGTACCGTCACCGAGTTTAGCGACGCGCGTTTCTACCTGATTCGCTCGGAGGACGGTGGCTTCCTCGCCGTCCACAGCCGCTGCCCGCACCTGGGCTGCACCGTGATGTGGGTTCCGGAGACCAACAGCTTCCTCTGCCCGTGCCACGCCGCGCACTTCGACGCGCACGGCAGCTTCGAGGGGCCACCGGTGCCGCGTTCGTTGGATACGTTTACCGTGAGCATCGACAAAGGTATGGTCAAGGTCGATACGACACACCTCCACCAGCGCCAGAACTTCAGCCCAGATCAACTGGTGTATGCGTGAAAGGCTGGCTACAGATGAAGACATACAACGCCCTCGCCTTAATCACATTGCTGACGATCATCGCACTGGTGCCGTTCTACGCAGTGCGCGAATCGGCGCGCATGGAGGCGGCGCAAGTCGCCCTGAGCGAGCAACGGGTGCGCGCCGCCGCCGCGCTCTATCTCGAGGACTGCGCTTCCTGCCACGGAACGTCGGGAGAGGGTCTCGGCGCGATGCCGGCGTTGAACAATCCCGCCTTCGCTGAAGCCGAGGCCCGCAAGCTGTACAACGCCATCGCCGGCGCATCCCACGGATCAGGCATGGCCGCCTGGCATATGTCCGAAGGCGGTATCCTGACCACGTACGAGGTCGAAAGCCTGGTCACGCTGATCCGCAAGGCGGACTGGCATACCGTCAGCGCTATGGCCGCCGGAAAGACGCTGAAATATACCGAGCCGGTGCTGGCTAGTGCCGATCTGGCGCAGATCGACACGATGACCGGCGATCCGCACGAGTGCCGGGCCTGTCACGAAGAACCGGCCGTCCACGCCGACCGCTTCGGCCTGAACTGCGCGCGCTGTCACGGCCTCGAATCCTGGAAACCGGCATTGTTGACCCGCCACACCTTTGCACTCGATCACGGCGGTGAGGGAAAGGTGGCTTGCGAAACCTGTCACACCACCACGTACGCCGAGCACACCTGCTATGGCTGTCACGATCACACCGAGGCGGAGATGGAAACCGTCCATGGCGAACTCGATATCACTGAGATCGCCAATTGTGTG
>JBNGDO010000036.1:28041-35472 GCA_049975385.1 Anaerolineae bacterium
GAGTACGACGCGGTCTTCGCCGCCGATCACAGCGCGCGTTTTGGCGGCGATTGTCTCGTCTGCCACGACGGCGTAGACCGGATGCGCGATTTCGACCATACGGCGGTATTCGTCCGCGAGGGCACACACAGTGAACTCACCTGTGAGGACTGTCATACCGAGGGCGTGTTCGCCGGCATGTCGGGGGACTGCGCAAGCTGCCACGCAGAACCGGATATTCACGCCGGGCATTTCGGCACCGATTGCGCGCGCTGTCACGTCTCCGAGGGCTGGAATCCGGCACAATTGACGCAGCACACGTTTATGCTCGATCATGGCGACGAGGAACAACTGGAATGCACATCGTGTCACGTAACAAACTACACCACCTACGCCTGTGACACCTGCCACGCTGAAGGCGATATGCAGACCGCGCACATCGCCGAAAACGTCATCACGGCGAGCGAAAGTCTGGCCGCCAGCCAATGCGGCGAGTGTCACCCCACCGGCAAACCCGGTGAAGCGGATGCCGCGCGCAGCACAGCCGGCGTTTCCAAGTAGCAATGGAAGGAGGAAAACGAATGAAAAAATTCCTGATCATATTCATAACAATCAACGTCATCCTTGGCGCGTTGGCGACAGGGGTGCTGGTCGGGACGATCTACGTGGCCGAAACGAGGCCGTTCGACTACAGCAGCCCCTTCTATGGCGTGCAGGTGCAGGCGGAAACGTGGCGGCTGCACCTCAGCCGTAACGAAACGCGCCGGGCAGAATTCGCGCTGAAGCTGGTGGATCGTCGCCTGGCCGACTTGAGCCGCGCGGAAGGCGAGAGCACGATCAGCGCAGCCGCGACTGCCGTGCAGCAGAGTCTCGATGACGCCATCCGCGCCATCAATGCTGCCCCGCTGGAAAATCAAGAAGCGCTCTTCGCGCGTCTCGATCAACTGCTCGTCCAGGCCAATGTTATCGTCAGTGGATTGGTTGCCACCTATGACAGCGGCCCGGTGCTGGCACTGAGCGAACGGCTGGCCGAGTTTCAAGAAGCCGACACCCGTGAGGAACTGGTGGCGCTGGCGCCTCCCGCTCCCTCGATTGCAGCCGAGATTATCCCCTTCCTGAGCAGAGAAATCGACCACAGCGGCTATCCTCTCGAGGGTGCGCACGCCGACGTGGACTGTGAGTCGTGCCACACCGACGGCAAATACAAGGAGACGCCCCGTGAATGTGTTGACTGTCACCAGACACCGGTCACCGCTGTCTACGCTGCGCACTTCGCCGGGGAGTGTGTGGATTGTCACACGCTCCAGGACTGGACTCCCTACCGGTTCGACCACCTTGCCGTCGTGGATTGTGAGTCATGTCACACGAAGGATCGCCCAACAGCGCATTATGACCCGCCCGACTCAAGCATCAAATATCTGGCAGCGGTACGCGTCATATCTCTCAGAGAGGTCCCCACACCCACGGGTATATACGGGGAAGACATCCACACCGACACCTGCATGCGCTGTCACACCGACACCACAGACTGGAATGTCGCCGACTTCGATCACTTCGGCTTCACCGACTGTGCCGACTGTCACCAGGAGAAAGATGCACCCGCCGGTCACTATGCCGGGCAATGCTCCAACTGCCACAACACGAGTGCCTGGGAGGATGCGTGGTTCAACCACACTGGCTTTACCAATTGTGCCACGTGTCACACGGCAGAGGCGCCCACCGCGCACTACCCTGGCTACGCCTGCGCCACCTGCCACACAACGACCAAATGGAAGCCGGTCGCGTTCAGCCACAACGGCCTCACGGACTGCGTCGACTGCCACGCCGAAGACACGCCCGTTGAACACTATCCGGGACAATGCTCGACCTGTCACACCACCGAGGATTGGGAAACGGCTGTGTTCGATCACGCGGGCGCGGGTGACTGTCTGCAATGCCACCAGACGCCCTCTATCCACTGGCAAGACAGTTGTTTGAAATGCCACAACACCACAGACTGGCACGATGTGCAGTTCAGCCACGATGGGCTAACCGACTGCGCCTCCTGTCACAGCAAGAGTGACCACTACGACGGGCAGTGTTCCAAATGTCACAACACCAGCAATTGGGGAGACGCGGGCTTCAATCACGGCGGGCTGACCACCTGCGCTGTCTGTCACACAAGCGATGTGCAGGCATCGCACTACCCCGGCAATTGTGAGACCTGCCATACCACGGAATCGTGGGATGACGTATCGTATGACCACAAGGGTGTGCGAACCTGTCTGGATTGTCACACCGACGTGCTTCCCCCAGCTCACTACACCGGTGACTGCGCACGCTGTCACACCGTCGATAACTGGACCGATGTTGTCTTCAACCACATCAACGCCGTCGACTGCACCAGTTGCCACCAGGCCGATGCACCGGCAGCCCATTACGACGAGGAGTGTTCAGAGTGTCATACCACCGTCAGTTGGGCGTTTGTGCATCAGGGGTTGGACAGCACGTGTAGTTCGTGCCACACCATCGACGGCCACTGGCCGGGAGAATGCAGTGATTGTCACCTCAGCACCGAAGATTGGGACGATTACATCTTCGACCATAGCGGCTACACCAACTGCAAATCCTGCCACGAGCGTCCTGAGGGCCATCCGCGCGGGCAGTGCTCCAAATGCCACAGCACCGACGACTGGATTCCCACGGGCGAAGAACTGCCGGATGAGGTAACAGTGCCGGGCACCGCGACGGAAGCGCCGGATCGCCCTGCGCCAACGGCGCCTGAGGTTCCACCGGTCACAACAGCGCCAAGTCATTAAGGCAACGTAATACACAAAGACGGGGAATCTCCCCTCATTATCACCCCCCTTCCTTTACGGGAAGGGGGGCTTTTGTTTTCCCTGTTACCTTTTCCAGCAAACCACGACATAGCTTGTGAATGCGCCTTGTAATGATCACCAGATACCATCCGCAAGGTGAAGAAAGTGGTTGAGCACGATGGAAACGGAAACGCTGGATACAACATGTTTGATCGCTAAAGCGCAAAAAGGCAGTGTGGACGCCTTCAATGCGCTTGTGCTGGCCTATCAAAGCCAGGTCTACAACCTGGCGCGCTACATCCTGCACGATGACGCCGCCGCCGATGACGCAACGCAGGAAGCGTTCATCGCCGCCTATCGCGCATTGGGTGATTTCCGTGGCGGGTCCTTCCGCGCCTGGCTGATGCGCATCGTCACCAACGCCTGCTACGATGAGCTGCGTCTCCGCAAGCGGCGTCCCGCCGTTTCGTGGGACGAGTTCGAAGACCTGGACGAGGAGGTCAACCCTTACCTCGTCGATCACGGGGAATCTCCAGAGGATCGCCTGCAACGCGGCGAACTCGGTGCACTGTTAGATCGCGCACTCGCCGGTCTGCCAGAGGATCAGCGCATAGTCCTCGTGTTGGTGGACCGGCTCGGCTACACTTACGACGAAGTCGCGCAGGTGCTATCCCTGAGGATGGGCACGGTCAAATCAAGGCTGTATCGCGCCCGCACCCGCATGCGAGAGGCACTGCTGATGGAACCGGACTTGCTGCCCGCGCGCTATCGACTTACAGCACTTGAGGCAGTGTAAACCGACAGGTTTCAGAAAACCTGTCAGGTTTGTAATTACGGCATTACAATAAGGGGAATGACGGCGTCCTCCGCCGCTGCATCAGCATCCGCATAGAAGGGCAAACGTCCCGCCGCGTCGTAGAATCCAACGCGCAACGAGTACATCCCTGCCGGTAGGCCGGGCAGCGGATGAGCATCGGCGACGATTTCGTCGCGCGCCCAGGTGCATGTCGGCTTCGCGCCCAGCGCAGGCCAGCCATCGTGTTGCGCGACGATGGTCGCAGGTGCATCCGGCGGTGTGACGTGGACGAAGACGCTGTAGGGGACATCGCCGGTCTCTCCGGCGCGCCAGTATAACGTGACGGTGAACGGCGTCCCCGCGCGCGGTTCCGGCTCCATCGTATACTCCACCAGTTCGGCAAAGCCCGGCCCAAAGTCTCCTGACGCGCCCAGAATGCCCTCAGGCAGCGCGAATACCCGATCAGCGATAATGGAGACCAGCGGCCCGCGCCAGGCCGCTAGAAGCGTTCCTGATGGATCAACAAGTTGCAACGCCAGCGGAGCCTGCGCGTCCAGTGCCTTGCAGGCGATGGGCAGGCGGAACTGCGTGGCGAAGCGCATCCTGGCAGGCCAGACCGGGCTTGTCGATTCGGGCGCGACGGGCAACGCTAGCCGGTGTTCTTCGACCTCCACCACCATGCGCAGGTCGTGGGCAACCACATCGGCAGTGCTCTCCCAGTAGGCCCATCCCTCAACCTGGTCGCAAGGCTGAACCGTATCACGTCCAATCCAAAGGCCTAACAAGCGCAACGGCGCAGCAGGTGTCTCTGCAAAGCGTGGTTCGACGGGGGCTGCTCTATCCGGCAAAGACGGTGATTGTGACGCCAAAAGCGTGAGGGGTTGGAGCGTCACCGTGGCCTCGGCTTCACCGGCGAGGTAGACGGTGAGCGTAGGCGTGTAGACGCCTGGCGGCGTCCAGGGATCGGGGGTCAGGGTGTAACGGCCCAGGACAGGCGTGTCGACAGGCCAGCGCGAGGGACGGTAGTCGCCGCTGCCCGGTGTGCCGTTGAAGCGCGCCCACTCATCGCCGCGCGCATCCAGCAAGCGCGCAACCACCTGGTAGAAGCGGTCTTCGTTGACGGCGGCAGCACCGGCGGTCCAATACGCCCACACATCCAGTGCCTCTCCGGCGGGCTGAGGCGTTTCCGGCAAACGGTAACCCCACAGTGTCAGGCCGGGCAATGTGGCCTGCATCGGCTGCGCGGTGAGTGAAGGGTCAGCGGGAAAATCGGCCCGGCTTTCGAGGGTGAAATGGCGCAATCCCAGGCCGTGAAACTGCGGTGCCGGTGTCTCCGGGCCGAGCGTGCTCAGCAGCGCGGGCACGATGCCGGTCGGGTCGGTGACGTGCTCCAACCAGGTGACGAGCCACACGCCGGACGCCTCCCGCAGAGCAACGTTGAGCGTTAGTGCAACGTCGTCGTAGTGCAGCGCGTGATTGACGTCCAGGAGTTCGTCGTCGGGCAGCGGCAACAAACTATCGAAGCCCGCATAGTACGCCCAGGCAGGGAAAACGGAGCCGGTCTCGACGATGATGACATCGTCAGGCGCGCGGTTTGCTTCGACATAGCGCGCGACGCCGCGCCAGTCTTCGGTGGCGTAGGCCGGATCGGCGAGGAGATACAGGTCAGCACGGAGAGCAATGACGACGAAGATCAGGCTACACACACCGATCCAGACGCGAGCAAAGGCACATACCCTCTGTTTGGTGCAAGTCCGCACCATCCCCCACCCTAGCGCGAGCGCCAGCACCGGCAGTGGAGCCAGAAACGAAGCGTGACGATTACCCCATTTCGGCAGACTGCGAAAAATCAGGGCCATCGCGACCACGGGGAGTAAAGACAACAGGGGATACAATCCCGCGTAAGGACGACGGCGGGTAAGCAAGAGCGCCGGGAACGTCGCCAGTAGGACGATGCCGCCAATGACCACGCCTGACGCGGCAGGCCAGTAATCGGAGACCGTCATCCCCGTGATGGTGATGCGCAGGAATTCGGCGACGGGCAGATGCCCGGCCCAATAGGTGGCGTTGACGTCCAGACTGCGCAACGCGCCGATGACCCAGGGCAGGAACAGCACGCCGGCAGCAACCGTGGGCGCAATCATAGCGCGGAACCAAGCGCGCACGGTAGAACGGGACTGGCGCAGAAGCACGGCGAGCGCAAAGAGTCCCAACCCGGCGAGCCAGAAGGCGGAGAGTGTCAACGTGGCAAGCGCGCCAAACAGGGCCCCGCCCCAAAGCCAGGCCCAGCGATGGCGTGCATGGGAATCACGTGCGTATAAAGTCTCAATCAGTGCCATGCCAGCGAGTAACGTCCATGCGATGAACGCGCCGTACATGCGCGTCTCCCGCGCAGCCCAAAGCAGGGGCGTGGCAAGCGCACCGAACAGGAGTGCCCAAACCGCAGCGACACGCTGCCCCGCCAGACGCCGGGCGATGCGCGCCAGCGCAGCAAGGGCAAGCAACCCGAAAAGAACAGAGGGGAAACGCAGTGCGAATTCACTCGCTCCGGCGAGTGGTTGCCACATGCGCAGCAGGAGATAGAACAGCGGTGGGATCAGCTCGCGCATACTCAGCGACAGCATCTCGCCCAACGGCAGGCGGGTGACCCACCACAGGTACGCCTCATCATACCACAGACTCGGTCCACCGAGGTTCCACACCCGCAACGCAAACGCTGCCAGCAACAGGATAACGACGCTCCACTGGAAATAACCACAGAGACACAGAGAACACGGAGAAGATGCCAAAAAAGCTCTGTGCTCTCGGTGCCTCTTTGGTGCAGAATTTGCGTTACGCGTTACCCGTCTCACCGCGTCATTTCCCCGCGCAGGTTCACCTGCATCTGCTGCTTGACGATGGCGACGTCATCACAACGGTTAAACAGGTAAGCCAACTTTGCCAGTGCCGCTTCCACGGTCATATCGAAGCCGCTGATGACGCCGATTTTTTCCAGCGCGGATCCGGTTGCGTAGCCTTCCATGTCGACCATCCCCTTGAGGCACTGCGTGCAGTCCACGACCACAACGCCGCGCGAGATAGCGTCTTCCAGCGCGGCCATGAACGTACGATTGGTGACCGGACCGTTCCCCACGCCGTAAGTCTCCAGGATCAACCCTTGCAGCGGCGGGCGGAGTGCGTTCGCGATGATGTGCGGATGCATCCCCGGAAAAAGTCGCAATGTGCCCACGTAAGCCGCACTGAGTGGCTGAACGGTAAGCGACCCTGGTGCAGGCGGAGGTAAGACGTTCTCCCAATGCACGTCGATGTGGATACCCACAGCTCCCAACGGCGGATAGTTGGGTGAGTCAAACGCGTCAAAGCCCACAGCGTTAACCTTGACAGCACGGCAACCGCGCAGCAGCTTATCGCCGAAATAGAGGCAAACTTCGGGGATGGGATAGTTGGCGGCGATCACCATCACGGTGATGAGATTTTCGCGCGCGTCGTTGCGCACTTCCCACAGCGGTAATTGCGATCCCGTGAGAATCACTGGCTTCGCCAGACCGTGCAGCATAAAGGGCAGCGCCGACGCGGTGTAGGCCATCGTATCCGTCCCGTGCAGGACAATGAAGCCATCGTAAGCGTCGTAGTGCGTCACGATGTCCTGCGCAATCTTGAGCCACTCGGCAGGCGTCATATTGGCGGAATCCAAAAGCGGATCGTATTCATGGATGGTGTAGTCCGGCATGGCGGCATCACGCAGTTCCGGCATCGCCGCAAGTTGCGCCGCGAGATAGCCCGGCGCTGGCGCGTACCCATCCGCCGTTTGCTGCATACTAATCGTTCCACCTGTGCAGATGATGTAAACCCGTTTAC
>JBNGDO010000036.1:35572-36731 GCA_049975385.1 Anaerolineae bacterium
TGCGCATGCTCACACAGGTCGTCAAACGCAATGGAGCCGTGGTGCCCTTCAACCGCGACCGGATCACGAACGCCATCTACCGGGCCGCCGTCGCCGTGGGTGGACGCGACCGTGCCGTCGCCGAGAATCTCGCCGATCAGGTCGTCGCCATCCTCGAAAACTCATGCCCCACCGAAAACCACATCCCCACCGTCGAAGAGATTCAGGACATCGTAGAGAAAGTCCTCATCGAAAACGGACATGCGCGCACGGCAAAAGCCTATATCCTCTACCGGAACGAGCGCGCGATACGCCGCCGTCGTCGCGAAAAGGGTGCGTCGCAGCGCGATCCCGAGAACATCCCCTACCGCAAGTTATGGGAGGTACTCAACTGGGCTATCGCTCACAATGTACACAACGTCTTCCGACTTAACGAACGCATCGCCAAGGGCGAATTCGCCGACATCGTCCGCGAGTCGGACCTGGCCTACGAGAAAGACGTGGCTCAGGCTGCCAAGATAATCCTGGAACGCCGCGCCGAAGTCCGCATCGTTATTATTGCCGGACCATCTTCCTCCGGCAAGACCACGACCACGGCCAAACTCGGGGCGCATCTCAAGAAAGCCGGGCTAAACCTGGTAGCCCTCAACGTCGACAACTATTTCTTCGACCTGGACATGCATCCCAAGGACGAGTACGGTGACTACGACTTTGAGACGCCGCAGGCGCTCGATCTGGTGTTGATCAACGAGCACCTCGAACGCCTGGTCGCTAGAGAAGCTGTCGCCATTCCCTATTACAACTTCAAGACGGGAAGGCGCGAAGAGAGTCGCGTGACGATGAAGATAAAACCGGAGGACATCATCCTGATCGACAGCTTGCACGGCCTCTACGCCGGGATGACGCAGTCGATCCCCAACGAGCAGAAGTTCAAGCTCTACATCGAGACGCTGCTGCAGATGAAGGGACCGGACAACAAGTACATCCGCTTCACCGATCTGCGGCTGATGCGGCGGATGGTGCGCGATGCCCGCGAGCGCGCCTACGATCCCCGGCGAACGCTGGAACACTGGCACTACGTCCGTAGCAGCGAACTGCGCCACATCATCCCCTACGTCAACACGACCGATTACATCGTCAACGGGGCGACGCCCTACGAGTTGCCCATCATGCGCGCGCG
>JBNGDO010000037.1:0-7572 GCA_049975385.1 Anaerolineae bacterium
CCCTTAGAAATAGTGGCTTTAGCCATCTGCTCCGATGATAGCGCGCCCCTTTTTTATAGGTTCCACAACCTGAAATCCGTAAAGCGGATCGCCGTGCCGTCGGGGAAAGCGCCGTGGTAGATATCGCGCGGAATGCTCCCTATCGCGTACACGCCAACCTGGATGGGATCATTAGTGGGGAATGGGGTATGCCCCACAGTATACCAGTGCTCGCCATCCGTGCTGCAAAATGCCGCGACACTCTCGCCACTTTGCTCCAGGCGCAGGATAACGGACGGTACACCCTCGCCACCGGCCCAGGATGCTTTGCCTAGGCTACCACGCCCAACAAGAAAATCACGATTGTCCCGGCGTCCACTAAAAATCACGGTATGATCTCCGTACCTGCCCCAGGTGAGTTGTATATAACACCCTTCGTTCTGCCACAGCAATAGCCCTCCGATCGCGGGCTGCTTTGCTGAGACAGGGCGGCACGCCGTCTGAACTACAAAGTTCCCGGACGCTGGTTGTAGCAGGCGCGGCGCGCTGCAATTGGTATCTGTGAGATTCCTCCCATTCGCAGCATAAATCTCCAGACTGCCCTGTGCTTTGTAAGAACAGTCATCATAGGGATCGTGCCAGACCCAATCGAACAAGTTTGCTTTCTCAAACTTCCGGTCGTCGTCCGCGCTTGACTTGGTCTTCTGGCTATGCCTGCCTGGACGAATGCTTAACATGTCAGTGGCTTCCAAGTACCACTGCAAGGGATGATCCGTGAGATTATGTTCTTCTTGGAAAAAGCGGCAAGACGCGTGAAATGCAGCAGGTGACTCACTCGAATTTTCCAGGCAATCCAGCACGAGTGCAAACCAATATATCGACCTTTCTAGTGCCAAAATTCCAAATAGAGTCAGTGCTTCTTTAAAGAGTGCCATTGCCTTAGCGCGGCATCCGCGGAGTGCATTGACAAATCCTAAATTAAAAATCGCTATTGCTGTTTGGGGCTGATTATTTGCGGCCTGGTGGAGTTGCCTGGATTTCACAAAAGACTGTTCCGCGCCCTCCAGATCTCCAAGGGACAGCAAGATCCTGCCTTCATAAGTGTATACTATGGCTATCGGCCCGCTGTTTTTCGCGGTCTGTATCATCTCAATCGCCTGTGATGCATAGCTATGAGCCTGTTGCAGGTTCCCCAGGAACCAGACTGGCAATGCTATGTCACACAGTTCCCGACCTTTGCGTATAATATCGCCGATTCTTTCATAGATCTTGAGGGCCTGTTGTTGTTTTGCGTGTCCTCCATTTAAGTCACCTTGCCTGAGTAGAATACCTGCCTCATAGCTACAAACCTCTCCCAATTGTAATATATCGTGGTGCTGGGATGCCTGATGCTTAAGGCTTCGGAGCCAGTCCAGCGCTGACTCCATATTCCCGTTTCCCTGATAGGCGTTTGCAATATGTCCATAAACAGTGCCAATCGCCGGTTCGTAGGACAATCGCCGTGCAAAGCGCGCCGTGCGATAGGTATACAAACAGTAGCTGTCCCAATCTCCTTGCCAGTTATACGCCATCGCGATCGTTTGATTCATCAGAGCTGCTTCCACGGATTCCGGATCGGTGACCAAGCGCTGGTAGCCCTCCTCCCCGAGTTGCACCCGCTCAGTGTACTTCCCCTGCCATAACAATTGAATTCCCATCGTAAAGTAAAGACGTGCCAGGTCGAGGGTAGACATGCCTATTTCCCATCCCAGCACGATGGCCTGCCGCAGGTATGCTTCCGCTTCAGCAGCGTTGCCCATACCTGAGTATGCCTCACCTAGTCCCTTCAAAGCCGACCATCGCCATTGTGCTTGCTGCTCGCCCTGCGGAAGTTCCTCAACCAAGGCCAAAGCACGGCAGAAATGGGCCAGCCCTTCCTCGTTGGCATAGGCGGCGATCGCCTGCTCTCCCGCCAATAGCGCGTACTCGATTGCCTTCTCGCGATCTCCGGCCCGATCAAAGTGATGCGCCAGGGACACTGCAACAGTCTCACGCTGTGCCCCGTAACTGCTTTCCAGTGCCGTGGCAATTTCGCCGTGCAGTATCCGGCGTTCCCCATTGCTCAGGGCGTGATACAGATAGTCCTGGAACAGCGCGTGCGCAAACTGATACCGTGACAGAAAACGCCCATCCGTGCGCACTTCCTCGGCCTCGCGCACGAGGCGATGGCGGCCTGCCAGGTCGTGGCTCAACGTACGCAGCACTGCCCGTTCCTCAAGGCCCTGGACTTGTGCGATCACCTGTGCAGTGAAGGTCTCCCCTTCCACGCTGGCCACCGCCAGCAGGTCGCGTTGTGCTTCATTCAACCGTCCCAGGCGCTCCGCGATCGCTGCCTCCACTCGCGCGGGCAAGGTCTCCCAATCGATTGCCGAGTTCTGGATCCACGCCCCTTCCTTATCCCGCACCAGCACGCCGCGCGCCTCCAGCGCGCGCAGCAGTTCTACCGTGAACAGCGGATGGCCTCCCGTGCGGGCGAACAGCGCATCCCGGAACTCCTGCCCCAGGCGATTGGCTTCGGTGTCCACCAGGGCGTTGACAAAGGTATCGCCCTGCGCGGCGTCCGCCTGCCGCAGATCCACCCATACATCGCCGAACTGGCGTTTGAATTCTGCCAGTACCTTGTCCAAGGGATGGCGTTCGCCTTGCCGCCCGCTCTCGACTTCCTCGGGCCGGTACGCGCCGAGGATCAGAATGCGCTGCCCCGCCAGGTGACGTCCCAGGTGGAAGAGCAGGCCGATGGAGCCGGCGTCGGCCCACTGCAGATCGTCCAGTGTGAGCAGCAGGGGATGTTTGGCAGCGATTGCGCCCAGTAAATTGCTGATTTGCTGGAAGATGGCGCTCTGTTCCAGGTTCCCGATGCCCGGCCGCTCGCTCAACGCCTGTAGTTCCCGTCGCCATTTATCACCTTCCGCAGCAAACCTATCCACACGGGCCACAAGCCCCTCAGAGGGCACGAGCGTGCCGATCAAGGAGGGGCCGCGATCCACCAGCGTGGGGAGCGTCTGTGGCAGCGCGGTCCACAGCCGCCGCGCGTGGTCGCGCGAGAGCGTGCCTGCCGCCCAGCGGGATTCCACGTCCCCACTCAGCAGCGCCAGCACCTCGCGGAACGGCAGGTAGGGATCGCCGATGCCCGCGTAGGCGGTGCAGGCGCCGCTGGCGACCAGCAGGTCTGGGTGCGCGGTCATTGCCCGTCGCGTGAACGCGCGCAGCAGCGCCGTCTTGCCACGCCCGGGACCTCCGGTGACGAAGGCCACCTGTCCCTGTCCCGCCATTGCCGCGTCTAGGTAGCCGTGCAGGCGCGCGAGTTCCTGTTCGCGGGCGACGAAGACGGGTTCCTTGACGGTGACGGGAGGGGCTTCATCGCTGAGGAAGGCGGGAAGCTGAAGGGGTGTGGGAGTAGAGGGGTGTGGGAGTGGGGGAGTAGGAGGGATGTCGGCTTGCGGTAAATGCCCGCGTTCAGCGCGAATGTGTTCGTATAGCTGTGTGCTCTCCTCAATGGGGGCGACGCCCAGTTCTTCTTCGAGGAGGCGCACGCATTGGCGGTATTGGCGTAACGCCGCGCTGCGCTGGCCGGACTGGGCGTACAGCATTATCAGGTGTCGGTGCGCCGGTTCGTGCAGAGGATCGAGGCTCAGCCAGCGCCGGGCATAGGCAATTGCTTGCTCAAGCCCGCTCTCTCCCCGACCGCTGTACCATTCCACCAGCCGTGTCAACGCGCCCGCCAGCGCATCGCGCAGTCCTTCGGTCTGGAAGAACTGCCATTCGTCGAAGGCCGCGCTATCATCCAGCGTGAAGCCTGCCAGGAAGTCGTCGCGGTACAACGCTACGGCCTGTTCCATCAGCGGCACGCAGGCAGGGCATACTTCGGTCGCCGGGTGCGCGTGCGTCTCGCACGCAGCCAATGTTTGCTGGAACGCCGTCACATCGAGTGACAACTCCAGTTCAGGGTTGAGCTGCGCGGTCTCCCGGTCCGCGAGGACGCCGTCACCGCCCAGCTCGCGGTTGAGCACCGAGAGCGTGCGGCGCAGGTCGGCGCGGGCGCTGGATGGGTCGTATTCGGGCCAGAGCAACGTCGCCAGGGCCTCGCGTTGGTGGCAGCGGCCCGTGACCGCCAGGTAGGCCAGCAGCGCCATCACCTTGCGGCGGCGGATGTGGATGGCTTCGCCGTCCATTTCCAGGCGCGGCGCGCCCAGCAGATACAACGCGAAACGGGCCATATTTTGTTGCCCCCGTCAACTACACCGATAAGATTACTGAGGTATCCCCGCGCTGGTGTGTGTCGTGGGCTGCTTCGTCAGTGAGCGGGTTACTGATCCCAGTGTACCCTAGGTCAATCTAAAATGCAATAGTTTTTTCGTCAGCCCCCATATCCCACCGCGGAGGACGCAGAGCACGCAGAGATAGCCTATTTATCTCTCTGCGGTGAATTATTTTCTCCCAGTTTTTGACCAATTTTCATGTGCGACGTTTTGTGCGACGGTTCCGGCAGTTTTTGCGACGGTTTCGGCGATTTCTGCGGAATGGTCGCTTGCTACGCTGATCGTGACTCAACTGAAAGGAGAGCACGATGGGCAAGTCACGATCAGCAATCACAAGATTCACATTTGTCGTTTTGGTGTTGGGTGTAGGTTTGCTACTCGTTGGTTGCGAAGGCGAGGTTACTGTTTACGGTTCAGCCCTCACGGAAAGCGTGGAAACGCAAACTGGTCTTGCTCCCGCCATCACTCTGTCTCCGGCCTCTGGGGCGACGATCGAGTTCAGGACGCAAAACGGCGAGACGGTCGGCGGTGTTCCCGCTGAAACGACGCAAATTCCTCATCTGGTGCTCCATCGCAACGGCGCTCTCACGGCTGCTCCTGAGCGCACGTTGGCGGTAAAGGTGACCGGCATCGCAGTGCCGCCGCAGGGGGGCACAGTGACGCTGAGAGTCGAGACGCAGCGCGGCGATCCCGACCGGGGTGGGGAACTGACGGATCGCATCTCCGTGTGGCACGAGATGCGGTGGGTCGCGGATTCGACGGCGAATAGCGGTGGTACGGCGGAATTCACGCTCGAATTTCAACCGTCCATGATGCTGGGGGCGGAAGTGATCCCCACGCCCACGGACTACTTTCGCTATCAGATCACGGTCACCGGTGCTGGTGACGTCACGCCCCGGATGCTGTTTGAGAAAGAGTTTGCCTTCCTGATGGAAGATCAAGTCATCGTTACACTCCCGCGCGTCCTGGAGATGACCGACGGCGCAGCCCCGGATGAACTCGTCCTCTACTACTGCGATATGATTCCTTACCAGAACCGTGTGGCCGAAGCCATGCATCAGCTTTCCCGTGCCGAGGTCCCGGCTTACGTGCAAGGCCAGCTTGCGCCCCGTATGGCAGAAGCCTTTCGCGTGCAGAGCGACGTGTGGGGCTTCCCCTGGTACGAGGAATGGACGTCCTATCGCAGCGGCGAAGACACCGAGCGGCTGAGTGTGACCTTGCACGATGGAAAGACGTGGTTCCACAGTGCTGCACCTGCCGGTGGTGATTCCCGCATTTCCCTCAATGCCAGTGATAACATCGGCAGTGCGTCGTATGCCAGTTTGACCGAGCGGTTGATGAGTAGCTATCAGCATGAACTATTTCACAACATCCAACGTAACATCAGTTTGCATTACGGTGGCGATGGCGACGTGTCCGGTAAAGACTGGGCTTGGCAGTTCTTCGCTGAAGGAACTGCGGTGCTTGCATCGACAGTCGGTGAGTTCGATGCTGAGTTTGCCGGAGGCCCAGGCGAAAGTTACTATGTGTTAAATGCCAATAAGTTCATAGGCGGTGACGGATTCTACGGAAAGCTCAATAAGCGTTATCCCGAAATGGATGCTTATTCCCCTGCCATATACTGGCGCTTCTTGTATGAGCGTTGCGGAGATATGCAGATCGTTCGAGAGGCACTGACGACGCTCTATTCGGGTGAGGTCGTCGATATTCAGACCTCGACCGACATTGTTGCTAACCTGCCGCTGATTATGGATCGCGCGCTGGCGAGCGCGTCTTGCTCATTCAGGACCTATCGCGAAAGCCTGAACGCGTTCGCGCGCGCGCTCTATGCCCTTCACATCGAGGGAGGTCGATGTGTCGCACCGGGGCAACCTGGCCTTTGCGGTTTCTACGATCCGACCCACCTGTACAATGACCCAACGACCACCCAATTGACCTATACCAATGCGCCGCTTATCTACAGTTCGGCAGAGCACCCCTACCCGGCGGGAATTCCGAGCAGTTTTGGCATGGACTACGTCGAAATCAACCTGAACCAGGCCACAGATGGGCAGGCGCTGGCGCTGGAATTCTCTGGGATTCCGGGTGCAGCGGCTATGTTCGACGTTCAGGTCTGGGAACTTGTGGTGGATAGCGGGGGGCGTCTTCTGCCTGTTGGCCATACCGTGACGCTTACAGCGAATCGTGATGGGCATCTGACTCACACGTTTCTGGTATCACCCGACCGCGCCGCGCGACGATTCGCGGTCATCATCACCCGCGTGGATACACAAGAGCATCTCGATCCGACCGGAGCGTATACGCTTGAGGTGCGTTCGCAGTAGGTGGGACGCACTTGCTTGGTTGTGGCGATCTGCGATTCAGTTCTCATCTCACTTGTGTTATAATATGGTCTGTTTGGCATATCGGTATAACAAGGGGATTTGGATTGACGAATTGCATCGGTGCAACCGAGGGCGGCGCGACGGAGTTGGTGCTGCATCGCGCGTCCGAGTTCACGCTCGAAGAGTTGACTCACGCCTATAATCAAACCCGCATCGACTACATCGTGCCCATGCCGATGAATGTGCGTCGTCTGCAAGAGTACGTCCATAACTATGACGTCGATATGGACCGTTCGGCTGTGGCGACGTTGGATGGGCACATCCTGGGCATTTCGATGCTCGGTGTGCGTCCAGGGCGCTGCTGGTCCACCCGACTGGGGGTGCTGCCGGTCAAGCGCCGCCGGGGGACGGGCGAAGCGTTGATGAGAGATAACGTCAGCATGGCGCGGGCGCTGGGCGCAGACCATGTCATTCTCGAGGTCATCAAAGACAACGAACCGGCGCACAAATTGTTCGAGAAGCTTGGTTTCCGTGAACTTCGTGTGCTGCTGATTTTACGTCGTCCGCCAGGTTTACTGCAAGCGGATGTGGGTTCGTACAAAGTGGAGCATCTTGGGCCGAATGAGGCTATCGCGTTGCTGCACCAGCGGCACAGCACGCCCTCCTGGCTGGACGATATACCATCGCTGGTCAACGCCGGCAGTCTGGCGGCGCTGCGCGTTGAACTGGCGAACGGCGCGCAGGGCTGGCTGGTCTACCAGAGCACGACGTTCCAGTTGGGGCGCCTGGTCTTGCAGACGGAGACGGGCGACCCGCGCGAGGTCGCCCGCGCTTTGGCGCACGCACTGCACAGCAAGTATCCGATTAAGGATACGAAAACGGAGAACTTACCCCTCGACGATCCCCATTTGCCGGGCCTGCTGGATATGGGCTATCTCGAGTCGTTCCGCCGCATCGAAATGCGCCTTGAC
>JBNGDO010000037.1:7672-10968 GCA_049975385.1 Anaerolineae bacterium
TGCCTCTTTAACTACCAACCGTTCCTGTGGACTTTACCCGCGTCGTAGCGTTCCACGCGGCCTTTCTGCTCCGCGGGATGGCCGACCGCAATGATGCACATCGGCTCGATTCCCTTCGGGATGCCGAACAACGCGGCGATACCCTTCGCGCGCGGCAGATCCGGATAGACGCCCATCCAGACCGTCCCCAAGCCTAGAGCGCGTGCTGCCAGCAGGATATTCTCGGTCGCAGCGGCGCAGTCCTGCTGCCAGAATTTGTTGGCGGCTGCGGCGTCGCCGCAGACGATGATGGCCAGCGGTGCTTCCGCGAGCATCCGGGAGTAGGGGTGAACCTCCATAATTGCGTTGAGCTTCTCCCGCTCGTCCACGACGATAAAACTCCATGGTTGGCGGTTGTTCGCCGAGGGGGCATTCATCCCCGCTTTGAGGATGGTCTTGATCTCCTCCTCCGTCACCGGTTCATTGGTGTACCGGCGAATACTACGCCGAGTGAAAATGACTTCTAGTGCGTTCATATTATCTCCTTTGTTCATAAGCTTCGGTTAAGGTGTGATGCGTGACGCGTAATGCGTGATCAGCTTTTCACGCATCATGCATCAAGAGTCACGAAACGGGACTTCAACGACGGATTCTGCAATTTTCGCTTCCAGTTCAGCAATGCGTGCCTTCAGGGCCGGAATGATATCCGTCAGCGGGACAAACTCTCGTTCTTTTTGATCGCGCCGCTTGACTTCGACGCTCTGCTGCTTCAGGCCTCGTGCCGCCACGGTGACGCGTAACGGGACGCCGATGAGGTCCGCATCGTTGAACTTGATGCCAGGGCTGCGGTCGCGGTCGTCGAAGAGGACGTCGATGCCGGCGGCTTGCAGGTCTGCGTAGAGCTGTTCAGCGACGGCCATGGCCTCGCTATCTGCTGGGCCCAACGTGAGCAGGTGAACGGGGTACGGCGCGACGGTGACCGGCCAGATCAGGCCGTAGTCGTCGTTGTGCATCTCGGCGACGCAAGCCAGCAGCCGCCCGATGCCGATGCCGTACGAGCCCATCACCACCGGTTTGAGTTCGCCGTCCTGATCGAGGAAGCGCGCGCCCATCGCATCGGTATAGCGCGTGCCGAGTTTGAAGATGTTGCCCACTTCGACGCCGCGTTCGGCCCGCAGTGGCACACCACAGACCGGACAGCCATCGCCTTCCTGCGCGGCGGCAATGTCGGCGACGATGTCGGCGGTGTAGTCGCGTTCGTAATTGACGTTGCGCAGGTGGTAACCCACCTCGTTGGCCCCTGCGACCAGGTTGGGCGAAGCAGCCACGGCGTCATCCACGACGATGAGCGCATCACGTACACCCAACGGCGACCCGTAACCCGGCTCCGCCCCCACTGCGTGGATTTCCGCTTCAGTTGCCGGGCGCAGCCCCTTCGCCTTGACCGCGTTTGCCAGCTTCGTCTCGTTCACCTCCATATCGCCACGGATGACGGCGAAAATGAATCGTTCGGGATTAGGGATTGGGGACTGAGGATTGGGGATTCGCTCATTCGCCAGCTCTGCCATCATAAAGACAGCCTTGGCCGTTTTAGCGGCGGGGATGTCCAGGAAGGCGGCGAGGTCGGCGATGGTGGTGACGTTGGGGGTGGCGACTTTTTCCATAGGGAGGGGGGCTTCGTCTGCAACGGGCGGTTTCTGGAAGCCCGCGACCTGGCGATTGGCGGCGTAACCGCACTCATCACACAGCATCAGCGTGTCCTCGCCGATGGGTGTGAGCACCATATACTCATGCGCCAGCGTGCCGCCCATCATCCCCGTGTCTGATCCCACGGCGATGGCGTCCAGGCCGCAGCGTCGGAAAATGTTGAAGTACGCCTGGTAGTGCGCGCGATACTGCGCGTCCAAGCCATCGGCGTCGACGTCGAGGCTGTAGCTGTCCTTCATCGTGAACTCGCGCACGCGGATCAGCCCGGCGCGCGGGCGGGGATCGTCGCGCCACTTGGTTTGGATGTGGTAGATGAGGCGCGGCAGTTGGCTGTAGCTGCGGATCTCCTGGCGTACCAGGTCGGCGACGACCTCCTCGTGCGTCATTGCCAGCACCATGTCGCGGTCCGACTTATCCTTGAAGCGCCCCATCTCCGACCCGATCTGGTACCAGCGTCCCGTTTCCTTCCAGACGTCGGCTGGGTTCACCACCGGCATGGTGATCTCCTGCCCGCCGATAGCGTTCATCTCCTCGCGGATGATGTTCTCGATCTTTGTCATCGAACGCTGGGCCAATGGCAGGTACGTGAAGATACCGGCTGCCAGTTGGCGGATGAAGCCCGCGCGCAGCAGCAATTGGTGGCTAACGACCTGCGCCTCCGACGGCGCGTCGCGCAAGGTCTGGCCGAAAAGTTGTGTCATTCGCATACAGTCCTCCAAGATTAGTTGATTGCTGAAAGCTGATCGCTTATAACCATCCACGCACGGCGTAGACGACGATCCCAATATACTCCTTGATGGCCTGGGTTGTCAATGCGAGATCCCGGCTACTCGGCAGCAGGTTCATCAGTTGGATGCTTAACCTGGGCTGCAAATAGTAATCCCACTCGGCCTGCGATATCCAGAAGTCGGTGGGGATGGGCGTGACATCGATCCCTGGATAGTCGAATGTGGCGTAGGCGCGCGGCATGTGGATGGCCGACGTCACCAGGATAAGCGACTCGATATTGTGCGTTTTAAAAATGTCCAGGCTGCTTTCGGCGTTCTCGTAGGTGTTCACCGAATCTGTTTCGAGGAGCATTGCGGATTGTGGGACACCCATCCGTTGGAGCAGACCCGCCATAATTTCGGCTTCAGAGGGGCCGTCCGGCCCGAGCCACGGGGCAGCACCGCCGCTGAGCACGATGACGGGCGCCGCGCCCTGCTCGTACAGCCACGCGGCGTACAGCAGCCGGTCACCGGCCTCGTTGACCTCGGCGGTGGGGCGTGGGTAGCCCGGCGTGCGCGTCGCCCCGCCCAACACGACGATGGCGTCCGCCTGTGGGATTTCAGATGCGGCACCCGGCGGCGGCGCGTAACGCCATTCCAGCGAGCGCACCAGCGTCATTGCCACGATGCGATTGCCGCCCAGCCACAGCAGCGCCAGCGTGACCGCAATCAGCCGCGTCTGCCATTGCGGGTTTCGCCGGACGATCAACGCCGTCGCCAACAGCACGCACGCCATACCTAGTGGATAAACGAACAAGGGTAAGAGTTTCGATAGATAGAATAGCATAGTGTCAGTAATTAGTGTTTAGTAATCAGTAATAGGGGTGGGGGTTTGGGGGAGGG
>JBNGDO010000037.1:10978-25640 GCA_049975385.1 Anaerolineae bacterium
CCCCCCCCCCCCCCCCCCCCCCCCCCCCCCCCCCCCCCAAACCCTCACTTCCCCCCCCTTTTATTGAGATGGCACGAAATCTTGGCGTTCTTGGCGATTTGACGGTTTTTCAATGGAGTTAGCAATGAGTGATTAGAAGACGGTCGTGAAGTGAGCCAAGAGAGCAGCGAGGGCGGCGCCAACGCCGGAGCTGATGAAGTTGACCCAATCGTTGTTCAGCCAGCGCCAGCCGCGCAGCAGGGTGTTGGGCGTGCCGTCAGGATCGATGACCTTTTCCGTTTCCTTCTCGCGCTTCGTCGAGTAGTAGATGGCCTGCACCGTCGCGCCGAGCAGACTGTCGCACAGCGAACCGGCCAAACCGGCAAGCGCGCCGACGACGGGCAGCAGCGTGCAATTTCCCGGGTAGACGAGGCACGAGAGCGGGTGCAGGAACATGCGCGGGTGATAGCGGAGCAGGCTTTCCACATAGAGGAAGAGCGCGCCCGCCACTCCGATAACGGCCCCGCCGGCCAGCGTCGCCAGCGTCCCTTGCAGCGAGACGCCGCCGGACGTTCCCACTTCCACAAGCTCTTTGGTGGTGATCAGGCGCGGCGGGCGCTTGCTGAGCACGCCCAACTCGGTCGCCCAGGTGTCCGCGTTCACGGTCGCCATCGCGCCGACGAAGGCGAACCACAGGAGCGGCTGGCCCGTCAGCCAATACGCGATGGCGATCAACGCGCCCGCGCCGCCGTTGGCCAGTGCCTGCGCCAGGTCGCGCCGCGAGCCTTTGGCGAACTTTTCGGCCAGCATTTCTTTCGTCGCCTCCTTGTACTTCGAGAGCAGGCTGCCCAGGACAAAGAACGTGATCAGCAATAGTCCCCACGGCCACCCCCCGAAGCCGAAGATCGCCGTCCCTGTGAGGATTGCGCCCAGGACGCCGCTTGGGGAGAGTGCCTCCCGCTTGTACGCCGCCCACCCGATCGCAGCGCTGATGATAAAACCGAGGCCAAGTTGTAAGGATGGTATATGCATAGTCACTCCGAAAACAGTCCTGTAGTCGTTAGTCGCGTAGTCACTTCACACGTTCACACGTATTTTTTAGCCACTGTGCGTAGCTACACGAGTGTTCCGCGTCCAGGTGCGGGACGGCGTCGCCATGTAGCACGTGCTGTGTAACGCGTGTGAATGTTGTGTGGAGATTGACCTCTGGGCCGAAGGCCTCGAATGCCAGGCTCCACCACATTTCGCCATGAAGGGCGACCTCCGCCAGTTCGATGTTGCATCCCTGCGGGGCGATCTCCGCGTTCCCAATGGCGATCACCTCCCCGGCGTCCGTGACTAGATACCGGCGCAAGCGGCGCGTTTTGCGGATGCCGATCCAGGCTGGGCGCGGGCCGGCCAGATCGCCTAACCCGCTGCCGGTGTCGTTGACGCCGAAACTCCACTTGCGCCAGCCTTCGACCAGGCCATGGACGCGCTCGTGCAGGCGTTCCACCCCGTACTGCTCCGCGCGCTGCTTGATCTCAATTCGGCCTTCGCGCAACTTGATGCCAAGATCGTCGTGGTCTTGCAGGCGCAAGTAGTAGTCGATTCGCGTGGGTTGGGCCTCCGGCGCGCGCTCGCCGTAGTGATACCAGGCCAGCACGTCCGGCGGGATCGAGCCGGGGTAGAACCAGCGCGTTTCGACGGTGGGAAACATACTGCGGTCAGCCGCCCAACAGCGCGTTGAGGATGAAGAGCGCCAGCCCGGTGAGCAGGGGCACGCTGAGATTGTCGGTCCCGGCAGGCGAAAACGCCTCTGCCGCCGTCGCTACCGCTGTCCCAATCACCGTGAGCAGCAGGACACCCCAGAACGGCAATACGACGGAATTTGGACTGAGCGCCGATCCCGGCAACCAGGCCAGCGTTAGCAAAATGACTACGAATGTCGCTGCAGCCATCGCAATGGAGCCTTCTCGGCTGCGTTTGTGCCCGAAAGTGGCGTAGGTGTGCTTCCCGTACTTCTGCCCGATAATGCTGGCCAGGCCATCGCCCCACGTCATCGCCATCACCGCCGCCGCCGCAGTGGGGACGCGATCCAATGCGCCGCCGGTGCGCCACAACAGCCCAAACAGGACGGTGATCGAAATCGCAAAGTAGACCGTGCCCGGCGAGGAATCGACTGCATCCATCGCCTTGAAGATCTGGAAACGATAGAAGACGTAGTTGAGCACGATGAACGTCGCAAAGGGGATGATGCCGATGGTCCAGGTGTCGAAGAGCGCCAGAATGCCCCACACCCACATCCCCGCACCGATGTGGATGATCTTGCGCGTGAACGCCTGCGGCCATTTGAGCCGCTTGCCGATGGCCTCGACGATGAACAGCAGCCCGAAGGCGTACAAATACGAAGCGATCAATCCGATGATGTCGTTGTCGGTCATAGCTCCTCCCGATCACTCAAAATTGAAGAAGTGCCTCTTCTAAATCCGCGACAATATCCACCACATCCTCCAGCCCTACCGCCAACCGCACGAGGCCGTCGGTGATGCCGGAAGCGAGCCGGATATCGCGCGGGACGCTGCGGTGCGTCGTGCTGGCGGGGTGGGTGATGAGCGTGCGCACGTCCCCCAGGCTGACGGTGAGCGCGCACAGCCGGATGCGATTCAGCAGACGCGCGCCCGCGTCCAACCCGCCCTTCAGCTCGAAGACGACGACGCCCCCGCCGCCCCCAGGCATCTGCCGTTGCGCCAGATCGTATTGCGGGTGCGCCGGGTGCCAGGGATAGCGCACCCACGCCACCGCCGGGTGCTCGTTTAGCCATTCGGCGACCTGCAAGCTGTTGGCGTTGTGACGTTCCACCCGCAGCGGCAAGGTCGTCATCCCCCGCGCGATAAGCCACGCATTGAACGGGCTGATGCAGCCGCCAAAGTTGCGCACCGGCCCTTGCAGCACGCGCTTAACGAACTCCGCTGAGCCTGCCACCACGCCGCCCATCGCGTCGCCGTGCCCGCCGAGGAACTTGGTCGCCGAATGGACGACGACGTCGATGCCCAGGTCGAGGGGGCGCTGGTTGACCGGCGTGGCGAAAGTGTTGTCGATGATCGTGAGGATGCGGCGGGTGCTGCACCCGCGCGCACGGGCGATGCCCGCGATGGCGGCGATGTCGTTCAGCGCGAGGGTGGGGTTCCCCGGCGTCTCCAGGTAGATGGCGCGTGTGTTAGGACGGATAGCAGCCTCAAAGGCCGCCGGATCGGTGGCTTCTGCAAGCGTCGTTTCCACACCGAAGCGCGGCAGGTCCTTGGTGACGAAGTGGTACGTGCCACTGTAGAGCCCCGTCGTAGCGATGATGTGATTCGGCCCGTCTTCCGCCAAAGCAGCAAGTAGCGCGGCGCTAACTGCCGCCATGCCCGAAGCTGTGGCAACGGCTTTTTCTGCCCCCTCAAGCGCCGCGACTTTGCGTTCCATCACCTCGGTCGTGGGGTTGCCCCAGCGTGTATAGATGGGCTGGCCTTCCGTCTCGAAGGCGCGGGCTGCCTCCTCGGCGCTCTCGAAAAGATATGTGTTTGCCATGTGCACCGGCGGTGTCACGTCGCGGGGGGCGAGTTCCATGCCGGTGTGGATTGCGATTGTGTGCATACCTCGTTTCATGTTAGTCCTCAGTCTTTAGTCTGATAGTCGCTAGTCCAAAGTTGAAATTCTGATGTCGAATGTTGGCAAATCTTCCAATTTTTCAATCAACAAATTTTCAATTATCTAATCCCCGCAGTTTTTCTTCGGATGCGAGTACAACGATTTTATCTCCGGGAACAAGCACGCGGGCGGGATTTGGCGGGATGTGGACGTCATCCTCACAGATGTGCAATAGCACGGTCAAGTCGTCCTCGTAGGTGAGATCGGCAATAATCGCGCGATCCAGGCGGGAGTCTGCTTCGACGCTGAGAAGGGCAATGTTGAGGAGGCTGCTGGGCGGGCCACCAAATTGCGGAGCGCCGAACTGCGCGCCACTGACGATTACAGGTTGGCTGATGTGCATGTTCAATGCCTCCGCAACAAAGTGCGGTGCGGCGATGGCCGAAGTGCTGTAGACGGCATCGATACCGAAGGCGCGCTGGAGTTGTTCTCCCAACGATTCCTCGAAGATGCGGAGCACGACGCGTAGGGTGGGGACCAATTCCCGAGCGCGGAGCAGCGTTTCGAAGTTCACCATGTCATCTTCGCTGCACACGACAAGGGCGCTGGCGGCGCGCAGGTTCGCCTGTTCCAGTACCGCATGCTGCCGGAAATCGCCATAGATGACGGGGATACCGCGCTCGCGCAGTTGTTCCGCCAACGCAGCAGGTGCGAAATCCAGCGCAACGACCGGCTGGCGCAGATCCAGAAGCGCGTTAACCACGCGATAGCCCGTGTGTTGGATCCCGCACACGAAGACCGGTCCATCTGGGACTGTATCCCGGCATTTGCCGGCTAATTCGCCCGCGCGCTCCATTTCCGTGAAGACGAAGAGCGTGTCACCTGCCCGTAGAACGATGTCGTTATCCGGCTCGACGAAAATCCGCCCCTCGCGCTCCAGGCACACGACGGTCACATCGTAGGTCTCCGCCGCTATACCGAGCGTGCAGCCTGCTAACGACGAGGCTGGCTCCAGGGTGAATTTGGTCAGGAAGTACGTGTGTTCCTTGATGTTGAACGTTTCCAGAACCTCCATCCCTATGGCGGCGTGGGCGAACGCCGTCGCTGCGACCGCCGACCGGCTGATGACCGCCTTCACATCGAAGGTCGCTTGAATCTCGTCCGCGATGTTGTCTTCGAAGAGGCGTAACACGATGCGCGCGTCGGGGTTCATCTCGCGAACGTGAAAAACGGCCTCGATGTTCACGAGATCCTTGTTTGTGCAGACGAGCACCGTCTGTGCCCGGGCGACGCCCACGCGGTGCAGCACGTCTTTGTCGTGGATGTCTCCGGCGATGAAGGGCATGTCACGCTCGACGAGGGCTGTCACCAGCGGCGACGTGGCGGTGTCGATGCCAACGACCGGTTGTCCCAGGTCAAGGAGCTGGTTGGCGATGCGGTAGCCCACGCGGCCCAATCCACAGACGACGATGGGGCGTTCGACGGTGGATGCCAGGGCTTCTTGCCATAACTGCCCGCGCTCGCCGCGTACGAAGAAGATGCGCAGGATATTGAGGATGTTGACCCCAAAGGCCAGCAGTAGTGGAATGCCGATGAGCGGCACGACGACGAAGTAGACGTCGAGCGCGGGACTGCTTGGTATATCGGCGAATGAAACCTGGAACGCCATCATATTCAGGATGGCGTAGACGGCTTTGACGTAGGTGATCCGCGCGTCGCCGGGCATCAAGGCGTGATTGTAGGTCTCTTCGAAGAGGACGGCGGTGAGGGCGATGCCTACGACCAGAACGGCACTCACCTTCCACGGAAACAGGCGCGCGAGCACCCGCAGGTCTTGGCGGAGTTGCCGCCACCAGCGGGCGACCGCGGTCTTTCGGCGACGTTGTGTACGTGTTTTCATCGAATCATCGAATGAGCGAATCGGCGAATGGATGCGTGGGCGAATCAGCAAACAAGTGAACGACCCACACACCCATACACCCACATCCAAAGTGTACTCAGACTTTCCAACCGCGCAACCTGACTATACTGCCATCCCCTTCTGCTGTGCATAGTACGTGTAGTCGCCCGCGTACTCCGTCAAGCTGCCGTCTTCCAGCTCGACGATGCGGTCGACAATGCGATTGAGGAAGTAGCGGTCGTGCGAGATAACGAGCACGGTTCCCTCGAATTCCTCGAGTGCCTGTTCAAGTACCTCGCTCGACGGCAGATCGAGGTTGTTCGTCGGTTCGTCGAGTAGCAGGAAGTTGGCGTCAGACAGCATCAGTTTGGCGAGTTGCAAACGGCTGCGTTCCCCACCGGAGAGCGTGGACACCGTATCCCGTGCCCGCTCGTAGGGGAAGAGAAAACGCCGCAGGAAGTTCACCGCTGCGTGTTCCGACATCGACTTGGCGTCCCAGATTTCCTCGATGAGTGTGCGGTTAGGATCGAGCGTCTCGTGCTGCTGGGCGTAGTAGCCGACCTGCACGCTAGGGCCAATTTTGATGAGGCCGGACGTAGGCGCTTCCTCTCCCAGGATGCAGCGGAAGAGCACGCTTTTGCCGCTCCCGTTCGCGCCGATGAGGCCCACACGCTCCCCACGCCAGATCAACAGATTCAGGTCGAGGAGCACGATTTTGTCCTCCGTCTCCGCGCCGCGTGGTGCGAAAATCATGTCGAGGTCGGTGATGTCCAGCACTTTGTTCGATCCGCGCCAGCCATTCAGTTCCAGTCCCATTTTCTCACGCTCGAAGATCGGTTTTTCGATCTTGTCCATGCGATCAAGCATCTTCTGGCGCGAGCGAGCCTGGCGGATGTGACGCTCGTCGATGACGATGCTGGCCCAGTACTCGAAGCGCGCGATCGCCGCCTCGATGCGGGCGATCTCCTTCTGTTGCGCGGCGTAGAGCTGTTGCTGGCGCAGCAGGCGCAGTTGCTTCTCGGTAGAATAGGCCGAGTAGTTGCCCTGGTAGAGCATCAGCTTGCGGTCCTCGACTTCGGCAATGTGATCCGCGATCTCGTCCAGGAGATAGCGGTCGTGCGAGACGATGATGATCGTACCGGCGAATCCGTGGATGAAGCGTTCCAGGTAGACCTTGCCCGCCAGATCGAGGTGATTGTCGGGTTCGTCGAGCAGCAGCAGGTCGCACTGCACCGCGAGGAGTTGCGCTAGCCCGAGCATTTTCTTCTGCCCGCCGGAGAGTACCGCCACGGCCATGTCGAAATCGTTCTCATCAAAGCCGACGGTTTGTAGCGCCTGCTTGACGCTGCTCTCGTAACGGTAACCGTCCATCCGCTCAAAAGCCTCTTGCGCGCGGGCGTGGGCTGCCAGCACGCGCGCGAATTCGTGTTCGTCGTTGTGGACGGCGGGATCGCCCATGCGCGTTTCCAGGCGGCGCATCTCCGCCTCGAGCCGGTGGATGTCGGTATTGGCGCTCAGGGCGGCCTCCCACACCGTCTCTGGACCTCCTTCCTCAGCGGGGACGAAGCGTGGTTCCTGGGCCAGGTAGCCGATGCGCGTTTTGTGCCGGGTGAGGTAGCCGCTGTCGGGCTGTAACTCTCCCGCAATCAGCCGCAGTAGCGTGGACTTCCCCGCGCCGTTCGGGCCGACCAGGCCGATTTTCTGCCCGGCCTGAATCTCCCACGCGACGTTGTCTAGCACCAGCAGCGGCCCGTGGTGATAGGTGACTTTATCGACGTTGACGATGATCTGACTCATATTCTCCCTCCCGGAATATACCACGAATTTTCACGAATCCACACTGATGATTCTATTCGTGACAGTTCGTGAAGATTCGTGGTTGAATTCTTACCCGCGGTGGGGACCTCGCGCACACGGCAGCAGGAGTTGGTTAGGGGAAAAGAAAAAGCCGCAGACGCGAGCGCGCCCACGGCTCTGAACAAGTAATCGGATAAAATGCAAGTGTTGTTCGCAGGCGCACCTAAAAACGGTGCGCTGCGCTAAAACAGACGACGCCTCGTAGCATCAAAACTGAGTATCCAATCGAAAAGCGAATCATCGTTTTTTACCTGCCTTTACGGACGCGATTATACCACGAATTTCAGAATGAGCGAACGGCGAATAACGAATAGCGAATCAGCGAATGGTGAACTCGGCTGTGGCCGGTCTCCAGACCGTGCCACCGTGGATCCAGGCTCCGGCGGGCACGGTCTGGAGACCGGCCCGAGCATTACCTGGTTTTGCTTCCTGCTTCTTGCCTCTTACTTCGCCTTCAGGTACAATGGCGATGATGACACACCACCACGAATTCTTTCGCGAATTCTTTGCCCAGCATTGGCCCTTGCTCCAGCAAGCGGCGCTGTACCGGCCCGATCCGAACCCCACGTTCGGCAATCCGGGGTTCGAGGTGGCGAGTTTCCGCGTGCTGATCGCGCGACTGTCGCCCTTCCGGGACGTGGACCGTTCGACGCCGCATCTGTTCCTTTTTCAGGCGGTGCGCCGCGCGCTGCCGGATGCGTACATTGATATGGCTTTCTTCCCGCCGCAGTACGACCGCGAGCGCCTTTTGGCGGCGGGCGTGCCGCTGCTCGTGGGGACACAGTCTTGGCGCGGCATCGAGGACTTCAACGTGGTGTTGATCTCCAACGCCTACACGCTGGAATTGATCAACCTGCCGTATCTGCTGCACAACTCCGGCGTGCCGTTACTTGCCAGCGAACGGGATTCGCGCTACCCGCCGCTTATCCTGGGCGGTTCCAACGCGATGGCGGCGCAGGCGATTGTTACGGAGACCGGCGATTGTGTGGCGGACGCACTCTTCTTCGGCGAGGGGGAGCGCGATGTGGAGACGCTTATTCGCGTTCTTGCCGAGAACGTCGCGCTGCCCAGACGCGAACGTCTGCTGCGCGCCGCCGAGATGGTGACCGGCCTGTGGGTCGCCGACGGGCTGTCCGACCAGCAGGTGACGAAGGCGGTGTGCGCCGATCCACAAATGGACGATCTGCTGATCGCATATCCCCTTTTAGACAGCGCCGAGGCAGCAACGGCGAAGTTGCAGGTGAACTACGGTTGCCCGGCCTTCTGTACATTCTGCTTTGAGGGCTACGAGCGTAAGCCGTACCGCGAGTTGCCGGCGGAAGCCATTTTTTCGGCGGCGCGGCAGCTCAAACAGCAGCAAGGGCCAAGCGAAGTCGATCTTTACAGTTTCAACTTTAACACGCACCAGGACATTTTGGCGCTGCTCCTGGCCCTCAACCGGTTATTCGACCGCGTGAGCTTCAAGAGCCAGCGCGTGGATGTGCTGGCAACGTTGCCGGGCTTGCTGGAAGCCGAAGTCATTGCCGACAAACGCAGCTTCACCCTCGGTATCGAGGGTGTCAGCCGGCGGATGCGCGCCTTCCTGCACAAGAGCCTCGCGGATGCCGAAATCGAGACCGTGCTGGCGCGATTGCTGCGCCAGAAGATCCGTGAGATTAAGCTGTTCTATATCCTCACCGGGCACGAAACCGCGTCCGACCTGGACGAATTCCGCGACTTTGTGGGCCGCCTGAAGGCGTTGCGGCAGCGTACGAATCGCGGTGTGCGGATTATCTTCAGCTTCGGCCTTTTGGTGCGGATGCCCTTTACCCCGCTGCGCTATGATCGTCTGTTCCTCGACGAAGTGGAATGGCGGCAGATGATCGGCCCGGTGAAGTCGACGTGTGAGACCAACGGCTTCGAGTTCCGCCTGGCGACGCCGTGGGACGAGTACGCCGCCTCGCAGGTGCTCGCGTTGGGCGGACATTGGCTGCACGCGCCGGTGTTGAAACTGGCGCAGCAGGGGCATTTTTACGATGTGACCCTCACGTCCGGCTATTGGGATGCGCTGCAGGGTTGGATGGAGGATCACGGGCAGTGGAACGAGACATTCCTCGGTGAAAAAGGACCGGAGTACGCCTTCCCAATGGATTTCGTCCGCTCGGATGTAACGCCCCGCTTCATCTATCAACAATACCAACAAGCGCTCGCGGGCGAGGATGAAGGCTACTGCCTGGGCAGCGCATGCCTGGCGTGCGGGGCGTGTACCGATGCAGCGCAGCGGGCTGCGATTACGGGACACACGATGCAACAGCCCGGTGGGGTGTATCTGCGCGAGTTGGAGGACGTGATGCGTACCAAATGGCGGCTCAAGCCGGTCTACGCGCGTTTCTGGCTGCCGCCGGAGGTCGCGGGCCGCGATCCTGCATGGCTCAATGCCTGGATGATGCAAGCCCTGCTCGCTCGGTATCCCGATCTGCTCGACAATTTACTTTCGGTAGAAGAGAGCCTCTTCACCACGAAGGACAACCGTCGGCGTTACGCCAACCTCCACGGCGAGACAGTCTTCGCTCTTAAGGCGTGGGACACAGCGAGATTGATCGAAATCTTGGATAGCGAGATTTCTCCCCCCCGTCTACCGTCGCGCGAAGATTCGCGCACCGTCTATCGTCCACCTTTTCTTGGTTGGGCGGATGCCTTCGCGACAGGAATGTTCACGCGGATGGAGCTGGCACTCACGTTGCCGACGATGTACTTCCCAGACGCCGGATCGCAACTGCGAACTTTCCTGCACGCAGCCTACGCGCCGGTTAATCTCCGCCGAGAGGGGGAAGGCTATGCTTTCGACGTTCCCGAAAAGGCACTGAAAAAGAAGCTGCTTTTTGAGGGTGAGTTCGATCAGGATGAAAACACATTCGCTGCACGGCTGGTCGTTGGCCCCAAGTTTGAGCTGTTGGATTATTTGCGTTCGTTCCCGGAGCCGGAGCGATGGCGGGAGGCGAGTGTGGAGGTTAAAATGTTATGGGTCGAGAGTTGAGAGTTATGGGGTATTCGTTGCTGGATGCTGGGTGTCGATTGTTGGTTGTGGAGTGTGGAATGTACTATTCGCCGATTCTCTCATTCGCTGATTCTCTATGAACCGATACTTCATTCCTGCACGTGAGACGCGCGTTGAAATCATCGTCGTCAACTCGCGCTTTATTGCGACGGCGGCGCCGGTTTTCAGCGTAGACGAAGCGAAGGCGTTTGTGGCGCGCATCCGGGCTGAGTTTGCCGATGCGTCGCACAACGTCCCGGCCTTTGTGGTGGGGCATGGCAGGTCGGTCGTCGCGCATTGCAGCGACGATGGCGAGCCTTCGGGTACGGCGGGACGTCCTGCGCTGGCGGTGCTGCAGGGCAGTGATCTGGGCGATGCGGCGGTCGTCGTCACGCGCTACTTCGGCGGGACGAAGCTTGGGACGGGTGGCCTGGTGCGGGCGTACAGCGAGGCTGTCCGCGAGGTATTGCGCGCGTTGCCGCTCGCGGAGCGTGTTCCCACCCACACCGTTATGCTCGCCGTCCCGTATAATCTGTTCGAGCAGGCACGCTTACTCGTCGCTAAACATCGCGGCGAAATTCTGGATGCGACGTTTACTGGCGATGTCACGTTGACCGCGCGCTTCCCTGTGGAACGTTTCTCCGCGTTCCAGGCAGCGCTGCAGGAGCTTTCCGCCGGACGGGTGGAAGCGGAAATCGTGGAAACCGATGATGCGACGATTATGCCTGTTGAGGCAACGCTGTCAACGGATTGAAATTCTTAGTAGTTCCAGGATTTAAACCAGGCCACATCAGAGGAAAGTTCCTGCGCCAGCGCCAAAGTTCGGCTGGTTTAGTTTCCTGGAACGGCCTTACCACCAATCTTCACGAATGTCCGCTCGTGGTTGATTATTGGAGGAGTCGTGCTATGAGCCGTAAATTTGTCCTTGTGACGCTTTTGATGGTGTTGTTGGTAAAGCCGGGCGTTGTGCAGGCTGCACCCCAGGCCGGGCAGACGTACTACGTTTCCAGTTCCACCGGCGATGACGACAACGATGGCCTTTCTGAAGGGGCGCCTTTTGCCACCATGACCAAAGTCAACAGCCTGGATTTGCAGCCCGGTGACAGTGTCTTGTTCAAGTGCGGTGACGTGTGGCGCGCCGACCCATTGATCATCACCCGATCCGGCACGGCAGAGGCGTCCATTACCTTTGGGACGTATCCAGCGGATTGTGTCGACAAACCTGTACTCTCCGGCGCGCAGCCTATCGCCGGGTGGACATCCTCTGGCGCCAACGTCTACGTGGCGAACCTGTCGATGGCCGCCAACGCCGGGAAGTTCGCATACGGCGTCAACCAGCTTTTCCGAGGCGACGCGCGCCTGCCGATGGGGCGCTGGCCCAATCTCGACGAGGGCGATGCCGGGTATGCGACGATTGATGCACAGCCGGGAGCGGCGCAGTTCCGCGATGGCGCGCTGCCCGCGGTGGACTGGCGCGGTGCAGTCGCCCACATCCGCGGGATGCGCTGGTATATCCTCAACCGGGAAGTGACCGGTGTTTCTGGCACGACGCTTACGTTGGGGGCGAACCTTGACTGTTGGGGTGGGGATTGTACCGGTTGGGGCTATTTCCTCAACAATCATCGCGCCACGCTGGACCGTGAGGGCGAGTGGACCTACGATGCGGTCACGCAGCAGGTCTATCTCTACACCACGGGCGGCGCTCCGGCCGACGGTGACATCGAAGGTGCTGTGGTGCTGCGGGATGACGCCCGCGCCTGGGGTGGCATCGTCTTGGGCGAAGACCTGGGCGACGAGATCGCGCACATCTTCATCGAAAATTGGGACATCCGCCGCTGGTTCCGGCATGGCGTCACTACGCCCACCAATCTGCGAAACTACGAAAACAGCGCCATCACGGTGCGCGATTGTTTCATCGGTGACGTGGACGGCATCGGCATCAATCTGGCGGCGTGGGTGTACGACCCGTGGGATGGCCGTCCGGCCGGTTGGCGCGGTGGGTATAACATCACCCTGGAACGGAACGTCATCGACGTCGCAAACCGGCGCGGGATCGATACGTATGCCAGAAACTCCGTCATCCGTGAGAACGTCATCCGCAATGTGGGGCTGATCGCCAACCTGGGCGCGGCTGGGATGGGCTGTGACTTCGACGCGGGTGGCGGGCAGTGCACCGAAGACGGCGACGGCATCCGCATCAAGGTGGACGAAGCTGCCGACTCAGGCAACAACAACACCGTCACGCGCAACCGGCTGGAGCGCATCGCCTACAACGGCATGGACGTGTTCGGCCATACGAACGTGTGCGAGCAGAACGTCATCCGCGAAGCGTGCTATGCCAAGGGCGACTGCGGTGGGGTACGTACGTTCGGTCGTGACAATTTTAGCGCTACCCCGGTTTACCAGTTGGAGTTTCGCTCTAATATCGTCGTGGACACGCCGGGCAACACCGACGGCTGCCACGAGACCTACAAGTCGCTTTTTGGATTCGGCCTGTACATCGATAACTATTCGCGGGATGTCCTCATCGACGGCAACACGGTGATCAGTTCGACAGCAGCCGGCATTTTGTACCAACGTTCCACCGGCATGATTCAAAACAATGTCCTGTACCACAATAGCGCCGGTGATATGTGGTCGTCGCAGGTCGCTCTGGCTGGGTCCGACACGCGCGTTAATCTCCAGACTAACGTTCTCTTTGCCCTCCAATCGACCGCGCGTACCTTGACCGGTGTGCGGGCCAACCTTGTCACATCCGATAACAACGACTTCTTCCACCCTTACGTCCTCAAACATATCTCGGTGGATGGGAGCAAGACGCTGGCGGAATGGCAAAGCTACAGTGGATTGGATGCGCATTCACACGAGGCGTGGTACAGCCAGGCTGTTGGCGAGCCGTCGCGATCGCGCATTTTCTTCAACGATACGGCAGTCGCGCAGACCGTCGATCTGGGCTACACCAGCTACCTTGACCTTGAGCAAAACCTCGTGGTTGGCAGTCTGTATCTTCCGCCATTTTCCTCGCGTGTGCTGGTCGCTTCCATCGACGTGCCCGATCTGGTTTTGACGATGGCGCTGGGCGGTCCCGCGACGATGATCCCCAACACGCCCTTGACGTATAGTCTCGCGCTCGCCAATCAAGGGACGGCTACCGCCACGGCCGTTGTCCTCACCCATACGGTGCCGGCGTTGGTCGTGAATCCCGTGTGGGATGCTGCTGGGGCGCTGGCAGGCGCGGTCGCGCGACCCGGCTCGTCTTTCGTGTGGGATGTTCCCGACCTGTCACCTGGGGCCGTGGGGACGATAACGATGTCTGCGACATATGCGAGTAGCCTGCTGCTCGACCAGCCTATCGCGCTCAGAGCGACCGTACATACGCCCGTCACAGAGCCCGATTTGAGCAACAACACCGCCTGGCTGGCGTTGGGAGAGTGGTACAAAGTCTTTTTGCCTCTGGTGATACGTCATTAGCTTGAACCACAGAGGTAAAGAGATCACAGAGAATTTTAGATTTTTCTCTGTGTCCTCCGTGCCTCTGTGGTGAGTCAGCTACCCCTTAGGGAACTTCCCAAACTTCCGCCAGGATAAACGCCTGCCTCAGGTAGCGGGCCGTTGCCAGGCGATTGTCCCCATCCGCTACGATGTAGCGATTGCCGGATTTGTAGGCCGTGATGGGCGTCATATCGTCACCTTCGAGCCTGTGGTAGGTTTCTCTCCCGCGATCGGGGAAAAGAATGCCCCGGAGGCTTAGGAGGACATCACCAAGATTGAGGCGGTTCCGGCCCTCTTCCGTTTTGCCAGGATTCTCGACGATCCGGTCTAACGCGATGTAGTGCAAACCCAGGTACGTGCACTGTGTCGTAGGGGGTAAAATCCACTCGGGCGCCGGCGTAGATGCTTTTTGCGGGGAGCAGGCGATGTTACGGTGCAAGCCAATGATTGTTTTTGTTGTAGACATTTCTTAATCCTTTCCCATCATCTGGATGGTTCATAATGCAACCGGTTGCATTAAGCGCCAAAAAAAGAGAGTCTGTAAGAAACTCTTAAGCCGATTCCCGGACGATCAACTTTGCTGGGATGGTCACGTTGGTGACGACGCCGGTTTCGAGGTACTGGATCAAGTTCTGTGCGAGCAATTTCCCTGCCAAGGGAAGTTGCTGGCTGACCGTGGTCAGGGGAGGGCTGCTGAACCTGGCGATCGAAAGATCGTCGTACCCTATCACCGCGACGTCCTCGGGTACACGCTGTCCTCGTGCGTGCAGCACGTTCATCGCTCCGGTGGCCATCAGGTCGCTGTT
>JBNGDO010000037.1:25740-36672 GCA_049975385.1 Anaerolineae bacterium
GAGCGTCTCAATGTGAAACTGCTTGCGCGTGGAGGTCAACAGGATGAAGCCATCCACCCGGCCGGTGTCCAGGTATTGGTGCGGCCAGTTCGAATCGTGCGGATCGATATTGGCCACCAACAAGTCGTAATGCGAGCTTAACAACGTGTTGGTGATGGCGCCGAGCACCTCCAAAAGGAAGAGGTCGTTGACCGAGTAGTCGTTACATGCCTTGTAAGCGTGGACGACAAAACCGATGGTGCGGCTTTCCTGCCGGCTGAGACGGCTGGCCGCGACGTTGATCTGGAAGTTGTGCTCCTTCGCCACGGCGCGAATCCGCGCTTTCGTCTCCTCGCTGATCAACGGGCTGTCGTTCAACGCGCGCGACACCGTCGACTTCGACACTCCTGTCAGTCGCGCGATATCTGCGATGGTTTGAACAGCCTTTGCGTTCATGGGTTTCCTTCTGTAAACGATTGTTTGCAACCGGTTGCATTATCATTATATGCGATGGTGACGGTTTTGTCAAGAGGGAATTTATCTGAAAAGGGGTGTCGTTTCTGTTGGGTGATCCTGTGTTCCAGGGCAATGCACTTGGGTGAGGTAGGGATGAGGTCAGCGCTGGGGAGCGCGCGACAATTTGCGTTTTGGGGTGGTGGGGTAAGTGCGCTGCGCCTGGAAGCACAGGAATTGAGAAAGTCCTGGTTACGCCGGGCAGCAACGCCCGGCGTAACACCTACGCTATGACGATCCCGTTATCACCTTCGTAGGCGTCGGCCTCTGGGTCGTTGAACCAGAAGTCATTGGCGGCATCGTAGTAGCGGAAGGCATACTCCTGCCCCTTTTCCAGTGTGACGGCTGCGCTGTAGGTGCCGTTGCTGCGCTTCTTCATCGGATGCGCGGTCCGGTCCCACCCGTTGAACTCTCCCACCACCGTAGCTTCTGCGTGTGGGTCATCGGCGGGCAGTGCGAACGTCACCCGCACCTCATTGCTGTTTCGCTTACCTTGTCGCTTAATCATGGTACCTCCTTAGTTGGTTACTTGATAGATGATCCGGCGGAGACCTTTGAATCCCCCTGGTCTCTGCGGGTATCTGCCTGACTCCCCCCAGGTCAGATACAGGACAAGTATACCATAATGTTTTCGCTTCGAGTTTGAAACACTCCCAACCTCAGGGCATGCGACAGAAATTTGTGCTCCAAGCCCCGTCCCCGGAGCGCTCTGCGTGGGAACTCATTCTTTTGGATCAGTAGTTCGCATTGTCAAATGTCCGGAAAGGCGGTATAATAAAATTACCGGGACGCCGACGTTCCCTGACACGGATTCCATTTCAGAAAAAACAACAACCGCATCTTTGCCCGATGCGGTTGTTGTCGTTAATGAACGTAGATTAACAAGGAGAGTACCATGAAAACGCGACGTTGGTTACAATGGCTATGTTTGCTGGTTTTGTTTTTCGGGCCGGCATTGGGCAATAATGCGCCTGCGCGCGCAGCGCCGAGTGCCCCCACCGACACCCCTATCCCCGTCGTGACCGAGAACTTCAATGAATGGACGCTCAACGAGGGCCTGCTGTATTGGGCCGACCACTGCTACGGCGGCGAATTTCGTGGGCCGGGTTACCTGCGACGCAAGCCGGCCAACGGTGGCACGACCCGCACCCTTTCTGCTGTGGACGAGATCGCCTGCCACACCTTCATGAACCTGACCGCCAACGCCGACGGGTTGTATTATTACAGCGTGGACGGCAGCGGCATCTATTTCCGCCCGGTGGACGATCCTTACGATCCCCCAACCCTCGTCCGCGCCCTCACGACTGCCAACGCGCCGGTCGGAGCCAGGGAAATGGCGGTAGATGGCGACTACATCTACTGGATGGTCGATACGCTCAGCGGCACGGATACTATCCGGCGCGCGCGCACGGATGGGACCGGCAGCATCCAAACGGTGGTAGCCTCGGCCGACAATCCCGACGACCTGGCCGTGGTCAATGGGATCGTCTATTGGCTGGATGACGACGGCTTGTGGAGCACGAACACTTCTTCCTGCACCACGTTGCCTTGCGATAAGACCCAACTCGTCATCACCCGTGGCACACACTTGATGTATTATGATCCCAACGCCCTCCCTATCCTCTACCAACTCTACTGGGTCACGCTGGCCGACCCGATTGAACTCATCCCCTCTCATATCTGGCGGCGCTCCTGCGCCTGGCAATTCAATCCGTACCCCAACCCGCCCAGCATTGTGTGCACCGAGCAGGATCTCTACACCGCCGCCGATACCGGCTGGATATTGGGCGATCTGACCACGGATGGCACGCATCTCTTCTGGTCGGAACGCCGGGATCCGCTCGATCCTGTCCCTGACGGCAAACTGCGGCGGATGCCTATCGGCGGCGGGACGGTGGATGATATTGCCGTCAACATGCCTTACGTCGATGCCCGCGTGTTCAGCGATGCCTGGTACGTCTACTTCGCGGAAACTGCCGGCAGCGACATCGGCATCTATAAATTGCCCTTCAACGCCAGTGCCATCGTGCGCGACCTGGCTGCCGATGAGTTGGAAGTCACCCAGGGCATCCAAAACCTGGCGAATGACGTCCCCTTGATCGCCAAGAAACCCACCTACGTTCGTGGGTACGCCCGTGAGAATAGCGGCCCGGATGCCGTCTCCGTCGAGGCGTGGCTCTACGGCACGCGTGGCGCCAGTGCGCTTCCCGCCTCGCCCCTACCGGCGCAGAATGGCGTACACCCGCTGGCGACCGGCGATCTCTACGACCGGGGCGCCCTGGACGAAAGCTGGCTCTTCCAACTCCCCGAGAGCTGGGTTGCCGCCGGAACCATCGACCTGCGCCTGGTCGTCGACCCGCGCGAGCAATACAGCGACCCCAATCGCGCCAACAATGAGGTTAGCGAGAGCTTCACCTTCGATGCCAAAGCCCCCGTCTGTACCGTCTTCGTCCCCGTGCGCACCCATTCGCCCAATTACAACTCACCCACCGATAACCCGAACTTCTGGCAGATGTACGACGTGGCCAAAAAACTCTGGCCAGCCTACGATTTCTGGCCCTACGAGCAGAGCGAGGACATCGCCGAACTCCAGGTGTGCTGGAAGTGGGGGTTCATTCCCTATCCATGCTTCGGCCCGTACGAACTGCCCAACGATACCTGGAAAGTGCTCACCTCGCTGAACGCGCGCGACTTCTTCTCCAACGATCCTGACAGTTGTGACAACGCCAACGCCAGGACGCACTACATCGGCATGGTGCATCCCGATACCGACACCTCTACGAGTGATGGCTGGGTGTTGGGGACGGCTTACAGGAACGACAACGTAGCCTGGGTCAAATTCGAACCGCACAGCTTCGTTTCTACCGGTGCTCCCGCGCTACCCGACGCCGGCGCGACGCTGGCACACGAGATGGGGCACAATTTGGGGCGCAAGCACGTGGACTGCGGCGACCCCGATGGTATTGACAACAACTACCCCTATCCCACCGACCAGATCGCTAACGTGGGCCAGGCCAGCTACTACGGCTTCGATGGTCGCACACAGACCGTGATTGCCCCGGATGACGCTGTGGATTTTATGAGCTATTGCCGCCCCTACTGGACCAGCGACTATACCTGGCGCGCGCTCAACAATCGCATCAGCAGTTCCTCAATGATCGTCGCCGCGCCTGCCATCAGCACGCTGGCTGCAGGAGACGCCGTCTTCGTCAGCGGTGCGGTCACACCTACCGCCAGCACCGGCGTCTTGAATTACGCCTGGGTCTACCCCACCGGCGGCCTCAGCGCGGGCATCCTGCGCAAATGGGAAGGGGTGGCCGCGCTCCCTCTCGAGGTAAGCGGGCCAACGCCGCAGAGCACCACCGCCCCGAGCTATACCCTACAGCTCCGCGACGCCCAGAATGCAATCCTGGCGACGTACCCGGTGACGTTGAGCGAGACGGTGGACGATCCCGCCGACCCACCGATCTACAATTTCAGCCTCACTTTTGCCGATCCGGGCAATGTGGCCCGCGTGGAACTGCTGGCCGACAGTACGGTGATCGACAGCCACGCGCCCGGCAACCAGGTCCCCGCCGTCACCCTGAGCGAACCGCACGGCGGCGAAACCTTTACCGATACCCTCGACCTTATCTGGCAGGGCACCGACGCCGACGAGGACGATACGCTGCTTTACAATGTCCAGTACAGCCCCGACGACGGCCTCACCTGGCGTGCCGTCCTCAACGACTTCCCGGCGCCTGATGGTGAGGACGTCGTCACCCTGACGTTGAACACGCGCGGCCTGCCCGGTAGCGGGGTCAACCAGGGACGCCTGCGGGTCGCCGCCAGCGACGGCTACAACACCGGCATAGCGACGTCCAACGGGTTTACCATCCCCGACCACGAGCCCGAAGCCTACATCATCCCGCCCGAAAGCGCGCCGGCGGGTGTGCCTGTGCTGTTGCGCGGTGGCGCGATGGATGCGGAAGATGGCGCTTTGAGTGGCAGCGCGCTCGCCTGGACGGTGGACGGGCTGGCGCAAGGAACGGGGCAAGAGGTGCTGGCCGGCGGTCTGGGGCCGGGAGGGCACACGGCGACGCTGACGGCGGAGGATTCCGGCGGTCACACGGACATCGCTCAGGCGAACTTCTTCGTGCAGTTCTTGCGCATTCCACAGGGCGATATGCCGCAGCTCGACGGTTTCTGCGACGACGCGGCCTATCTCGATACGCCACAACTCCAACTCGCGCCGTATGGCGATGGCGGGCAGGCGACCGTACGGTTGCAGCGCACCGCCGATTACTTGTGGGCCTGTTTTAGCGGTCTGAAGCCAGGCGTAGCCACACCGGGCGCGTTTGCCGGGCTGCGCTTCGACGTGGATTACAGCCGGGACGACCTGGCGCAACCGGCAGACTACGCCTTCTTCGTGGGAGAGGACGGCGGCTACTTCACCTACGCGGGCAACGGCAGCGGCGGTTTCGCCGATACGGGGCCGGGCGGCCTACAGGCGTTCGTTAGTGCGTACACCTACACCTGGAGCGCGGAGTTGCGGATTGAGGCGAGCGTCCTCGGTGGGTGGGATCACGTGGTCGGCATGAACGCCGGTCACTACTGGGTAGCCTCTCAGGGTAACGATTACGTGTGGCCCTACGCCAGCGGTTGGAATCACCCCGACACGTGGGCTACCACCATGCTCGGACAAGGCCCAACGGTCTTCCTACCTCTGGTTCTAAGGCACTAACGCATTGTGGCAAAAATACGGTGACGCTCCCGTACCCGTCTCGGGGACGGGCTATGCTGCCCGGAGTGCGTCTTTTGCGCCCCCGGGACGGGGGCGCTGAGCATGGGCGTGCGGTTTTTGCCTTAATGCGCACTAACGCAAAACGTAGCGCGGGCGTCTCGCCCGCGCTACGTTTGAATTGTCTCTCTCCCCCGTCTACTGTCTACCGTCTACTGTCTACCGCATCAGAACCGTTTGCGCCGCGCCGGATAGGGCTGGAACGGAGTGCGTGGTTCCACATTGATCCAATCGCCCGTGGCGCTCAGGCGCGAGAGCGAGCGCAGCAGGTCGAACGTGAGCCAGCGCGAGACCTGCGGTTGCGCCGGGTGCGTCCACAGGCCGTACTCGCCGCGCAAACCGGTGATGAACGCCACCAGATCGGCCACGCGCGCGTCCTCCGTCGTCGCGCCGGCCCGCCAGCATAGGTCGAGCAGCAGCGCCAGGTCGAAGCGCGCGAAGAACGTGAAGAAGCCGCGCGTGGGTTCCGCACCCGTCAGCCGCGCGACTTCCAGCCCCACGTTCTGCGCCTCGCGCGTCTCGCGGCCCAGCAGCAGGTCGAGCGCGCGGCGGGCCTCCGGGCCGTTGCGCCACTCTGGGTGATGCGCCAGGCACAGCAGGCTGCCGGTGGTGTTGGAGCGGCAGCCCCACCGCGAATGCGCCAACCTGCGATACCCGGCGACGTAGCCATACACGCCGCTCTCTTCCGTCCCGTCAGCGATGCCGGTTGGCCACGCGCCGTCATCCAGCCGTTTGGAGAGCAACCAGGTGTAGGCCCGCTCGGCGCGGGGATCGTCGCCGTAGCCGCACATCGCTAGCGCGCGCAGCGGCAGCGCCGTTTGCAAGGGCACCATCACGTAGCCTTCACGCTCGCCACTCTCAATGCCGTCGCCCGTGAGCGGCCAGGACCCGTCATCCTGTTGCAAGGAGAAAAGATACTCGGCCCCGCGCCGCACGGCGGGATGTGCCGCATCGTGATGCGCTGCATCGAAGCCCACGTAGCCCAGCCGCATTAGTGCCAGGTAGGTCGCGCGCAGGCGGCTGCCCTGCCAGATCCGCCCATCTGCTTCCCACGAGCCATCCACTGCCTGCCGGGCGAGCAAGTCGGCCACCAGCGGGTCCTGCTCGCGCAGCGCGGATAATTCCTGCACCTCGGGATCGTCGTCGGGATAATCCAACAACTCGCGCAGCACCAGCAACCGCAAACACGCTGAAGGATCCGCCAATAACAACGCCACCCGGTTCAACAACGTCTGATTCATCGTACCTCTCGAAAAACTAACCACGAATCTACACGAATTTTCACCAATTTTGTTCTCTATTCGTGAGGATTCGTGAAGATTCGTGGTAAGAATGATCCAGCACTTCACGCACGTAGCGGGCGGTTGGGGTATCGCCTGCGGCGACCTGCTCCGGGGTGCCCTCGGCGATCGCGTAGCCGCCCTCCGGCCCACCGACCGGCCCTAATTCGACCAGCCAATCGCACGCTGCCAGCACGTGAGGGTGGTGTTCGACCACCAGCACAGTGTTCCGCACGCCATTTTCCCCCTCGACCAGCCGGTGAAGCACGCGCGCCAACTGGGCCACGTCCTCCAGGTGCAGACCAAGCGTCGGCTCGTCGAGGATGTAGAGCGTCGACTCGCCCTTCTTCCTCTTGCGGCACAATTCCTGCGCGATCTTGAGCCGTTGCGCCTCGCCGCCCGAAAGTGCGTAGCCGGGCTGGCGCAGCGTCAGATAACCCAGGCCGACCTCGCGGGCCATCTGCAAGGGCAAGGCCAGGCGTTCCACGTCGCCGAACAGCTCGCATACCTGGTCGATCGTCAGCCCGAACACGTCCGGCAGAGCCACGCCGCGCAGGCGCACGTCCCACGCCTCGGCGCGGTAGCCCGTCCCCTGGCAGACCTCGCATAACTCGAACACGTCGGGCAGGAAGCCCATCTCGATGCGCGTCGCGCCGCTGCCGCCACAGACAGAGCAGCGTCGCCCCAGGGCATCCGCATCCAGCCCTAGCGCCTGCGCGTCCTCGCCCTCGGCGTAGAGGGCGTGGATCACGGCGTTGAGGCCGAGGAAGTTGGTCGGGCTGGCAATGCCGCGCCGGGTTTGGTCGACGACGATGGCGCGTTGCGGCGCGTTCTCGATAGCATCGTGCGCGCCCGGCTCGATATTCTCATACGCGACCGAGGTCGTCTGTTTTTTTGGGTGCCAGCGCCAGCCCCAGCGTGTCGATCAGCAGTGTGCTCTTGCCCGATCCGGAGACGCCGCACAGTCCCACCAGTGCGCCCAGCGGCAGCGCGACGTCGAGGGCCTTCAGGTTGTTGCCCCGCGCGCCCCGGATGTGCATCCAACCCTCCGGCGCGTGACGCGGCAGGAGCAGTGGCTGACGTTCACCGCGCAGCCAGCGTGCCGTGGTTGTCGCCTGCTGGGCCACGGCCTCCGGCGCGCCCTGGGCGACGATCTCACCGCCCGCCGCACCCGCGCCAGGGCCGATGTCGATCAGATAGTCGGCGGCGCGCAGTACCTCCGGATCATGTTCGACGACAATCACCGTGCGTTCCAGGGCGTCGTCGCCGGATCGAAGCCGTACTTGACCGCGAGTGCCTGCACGTGGTAATAGCCGCCGTTGAACGGCTTGCAGAGGTAGCCCTTGGGGAAGAAGCCGGGCGAGTGCATCGCCCCGCCACACAGCAGTGCCATTCGTCATGGTGACGTTCCATCCTCTGTGCACACTCCAGGCAGCGGCGCTCGCCGAGCCACGACAGCAGGATTGCCAGGTGGTGCGAGAGTTCCGTCACCGTGCCCACTGTCGCCCGGCGCGCGTGCAGCCCGCGCGTCGAGCCGACCGTGACGACGACGCCCAGGCCGCCGACCGCATCCACAGGCGCTTCCGGCCCTTCGCGCAATCCCTGGTGCTCGTACACCGAGAGGCTTTCGAGCAGTCGCCGCCGCGCCTCGGCCTCCAACACGTCCCCCACCAGACTCGATTTCCCCGACCCCGACACGCCCGTGATGACGGTGAGCTTGCCTTTGGGGATGTCCACATCCACACCTTTGAGATTGTTTGCCCGTGCTCCCCGTATACAGATCGCGCCCGAATCCCCAACTCCCGATGGCTGACGGCTGACCGCTGAAAGCTGATCGCTGATCGCTGATGGCTGATGGTTGACCGCTTCTTCCCGCAGTGCCTTCCCGGTGAGCGACCCGTCTGCCTGCAGCAAGCCGTCCGGAGCTCCGGCATAGAGTAGGCGTCCGCCCTTCGGCCCGGCCCCAGGTCCAAGGTCGATGACCCAGTCGGCGGCGCGGATCACGTCCGTGTTGTGCTCGACGATGACGATGGTCGCTCCGCTGTGGACCAGCCGATCGAGTACGGTGAGTAGCCCGGTGATGTCCTTAGGATGCAGCCCGGTCGAGGGTTCGTCGAGGATGAGCACCTTGTCCGACAGATTGCGCTTGCCGAGGAACTTCGCCAGCTTCACCCGCTGTGCTTCGCCGCCGGCGAGCGTTGGCGAGGGCTGGCCCAGGTGCAGGTAATCCAGGCCGATGTCGCGCAGCGCGCTCAGGATGCGCCGCGCCGTCCTGCGTTGGCGCCCCGTGAGGCGGGGGTCGCGCAGCAGCAGCCGTGCCACCTCGGCGATACTCAGCTCGTACAGGTCGGCGATAGAAAGATGGCGCTCGCCGAATTGCACCTTGGCGGCCAGAACTTCGTCGGAAAAGCGTTGCCCCTCGCAGTCGGCGCACGGAATCCAGGTCGAGGGCAGATAGCGCATTCGCACTTCGACTGCACCGAGGCCCTTGCACGTCGGGCATGCGCCTTCGGGCCGGTTGAAGGAGAAATGCGAGGACGAAAGACCGGTCTGCTCGGCCCAGAAGTTGCGGATCGTGGTGGCCAGTTTGGTGTAGGTGGCCGGATTGGAACGCGGGTTGCGCCCGATGGGGCTTTGATCCACCAGCACCGGTTGGGGCAACACTGACGCGTCCTCTGGGGAAGGGGAGTGCTCAACTTTGCGGCAGCCGACCGCTTTTCCCTCGGTCAGGGACAGCGTCAGCACTTCTTCAACGAATGTGCTCTTACCGGAGCCGGAGACGCCGGTGATCACGTTGAGCCGTTCCAACGCGATGGGGATGTCTATATTCTGCAAGTTCCGTACCTGCGCACCGTGTAGCCACAAAAACTGCTCCGGTGTGGGGCGCGCTTTAGGCACCTGCACCCGCTCGCGCAGGCTGAAGTAGCGCCCGGTGTGTGTGTCGGCCTGCCAGAGTTCCGCCGGCGTGCCTGTGAAGACGACCTCGCCGCCTGCGTCACCCGCGCCGGGACCCAGGTCAATCGCGTGATCGGCAGCTGCTGCGGCTACACGGTCGTGCTCGACGAAGACTACCGGCCCCAGTAAATCGCGGAACGCAGCGAGCAGTCGCGCCACGTCGGCCGGGTGCTGGCCCACGGTCGGCTCGTCGAGGACGTGTAGCATATCCTCGAGGCGGCTGGTGAGGATGACCGCCAGGCGCGCGCGCTGCGACTCGCCACGGGAGAGGGTGGGGGCGGGACGATCCAGGGATAGGTAGCCCAGTCCAACGCGATCGAGCGCCTCCAGGCGTCTGATGATTTCGGTCTGCAAACGTTCGGCGGAGTCGGGAAGATCGGCCTCGGCGAACAGGGCGCGCGCATTGTCGACAGAAAGCGCCAGCAGGTCAGGCAGGCGCAGATCGTGCCAGCGCGTTGCAGCAGCTTCGGGATGCAGGCCGGTGCCGTCGCAGGCCGGGCAGCCTTCGCCCTGGCAATGCGGGCAGGGGGTGTGAAAATGGGTTGGCTCCAGGGCAGAAAACCAGGCACCACACTCGGTGCATACCGGCGCGCGCGCGAGCATCCGGCGGGATGAAGCACGGCAAGATGCCTCGCTTTCCACGCCGAGCGCGTCCGTGCCCAAGGCCCAGGCGCGCTGTACTGCCCCCCGCGCCTGAAGCGGCGTGACGGCTTTGTCCCAGCGGGCGATCTCGATCTCCATTGTGTGTGGCTCGGCGGGATCGAGTGGTTGCCCGTCCCATGGCTGCCCATCGATGCGCAATGCGTCTGGGCCGAATTCGTTAGCCAAAAGGTGCAACAGCGTGCGATGGCTGCCACGGACGCCGCGCAGCAGCGGCGCGCGGAGCGCAAGCGGGCCGCGTTCGCTCAACGCCGCCACCCGCGCGACGATCTCATCCTCGGTCAGCACGGTGAGGCCGGCGCCACAGCGGGCGCAGCGGCGTTCACCGAAGCGGGCGTAGAGCAGGCGCAGGAAGGGATGCAGGCCGGAGGCGGTCGCCAGCGTCGAAGCGGGATTGCGGTTGAGCAGGTTTTGCTCGACGGCGACGGCCGGTCCTACGCCGGTCAGCGACTCGACGCGGGCCGGGGCCAGCCGCAGCCCGCCGCCGACGTTGAAGATTTCCAGAAAGCGGCGGCGCGCTTCGTGGTAGAGTGTGTCGAACACGAGCGAAGTCTTGCCCGAACCGGACACGCCGGTGACGACGGTCAAGCCATCGCTGATCTCAACGTCAATGTCTTTAAGGTTGTGCTCGCGCGCGCCAGTGATGTGGATGTGTGTTCTGGTTTTTGGATGTGCCATAGGTTCCATTCTAGGGCAGGTATATGTCATATCTTGTCATCATTGTGGATCTACTAGATGGCGTGCCTGACGCTTCCGTGCAGCAGC
>JBNGDO010000038.1:0-36472 GCA_049975385.1 Anaerolineae bacterium
TCCCAGGATTGTGGAACTGTGTAAAATAGAGGTGTCACCACATTATTCTTCGATATGTCTGATGGAGGTCTTATCTTATGAAAAAAGACATGCGCTGGTATGACTACCTGACCATCAACTCGTACTGGCTGGGGCTGAACATAGCTTCCGGCATCATCACACCGATTCTGTTGCCCTATCTCGTGCTGCTCTTTATGCCGCCGGAGCAGAAGAACACGTACTTTGCGACGATCCGCGTCGTTAGCCTGGCGGTGGCGATGCTGGTGCAGCCGCTCGCGGGGATGTTGAGCGATCGCAGTATCTCGCGCTTTGGGCGACGGCGGCCGTTCATCGTGACGGGCGCGTTTTTCAACGTGATGTTCCTCATCATCGTTGCCTTGTCGCCGTCGTTCATTGGCGCGGCATCGGATAGCTTCTTTGGACAGGCGTTCGGCGTGACGACGGCCTACGTCGTCTTGCTGGTGGGCATCGTGCTGCTGCAAGTTTCGTCGAATGTGGCGCATGGCGCGTTGCAAGGCCTGATCCCCGACCTCGTGCCGGAACACCAACGCGGGCGCGCGTCGGGCGTCAAGGCCGTCTTCGAGCTGATCCCCGTCTTCCTCGTACTCTTCATCGGCCCGCTGGTGGATGCAGGAAAGGTGGAGCTGGTGGTCGGCATCGTCTGCGCGGGATTTGTGCTCACGACGTTGACGACGGTGCTTTTCGTTCACGAGGAGCCGTTGCGCGAGAAACCCGCCGGGAGCATCGGCGAGGCGGCGCTGCGTCTGGTGTTCCTCACGGCGATCTTCGTCACGGTGACGCGCTTCGCCACGTGGTTGGTCACCGCCAGCAGCGACATCGTGACCGCGCGCAACGTGGCGCTGGAGGTGCAGATCACATTTGTCGGCTTGGTCGGCCTCATCGCGATGGCCGGCGCGATTCTCGTCGGCGTCTATCTGGGCGCGTGGGTGGGCATCGGCGCGGAGGCACGTCAACAGAAGAGCTTTATCTGGTGGATCGTCAACCGCCTGCTCTTCCTGGCGGCGGTCGGTTCGGTGCAGAGTTTTGCGCAGTACTATCTGGCGGACGTTCTCCACGTGGCGGAACCGGCATCCGCGACGACGATGCTGATGGCGGCAGTGGCGGGGTTCCTCATCCCCTCGGCGTTGGGCGGCGGCTATCTCGCCGACCGCATCGGGCGCAAGCGGCTGGTGATGCTCGCGGGCCTCGTCGCGGCGGCGGGGACGGTGGTGCTGCTCTTCGCCTCGACCATGCCGGTGGTGATCGTCGGCGGGTGCATCATCGGCCTGGGCGCGGGTACATTCATGGCGACGAGCTGGGCGCTGGGCACGGACCTCGCGCCGAAGCAGGACGCCGGGCGCTACCTGGGCATCTCCAACCTGGCGGGCGCGGGCGCGGGGATCGTCGGCGCGGGTCTCGGTGGGCCGATGGCCGACTTCTTTAACGCGCTGCGGCCGGGGTTGGGCTACCTGGTGATCTTCGCGGTTTACGCGGCGCTGTTTGTGTTGTCGTCGTTGACGTTGACAAAGGTAAAGCTCGCGGCAACCGCATAATAATCTCTGTCAACGGATTGAACGGATTTTAACGGATTCTCTCTTCACTCTTCACTCTTTACTCATTTCTCACGGAGGACATAACAATGTTACCGAAAATCACATTAGGAAAGACCGGTTTTACCGTTAGCCGTCTGGGGATTGGCGGTTTTCACCAGGTTGAGATTTCATCCGAGATCATCAGTCAGGTTGTCGACGCTTTTCTGGAGGCCGGCGGCAACTACATCGAGACGGCGCGTAGCTATGGTGGTGGCGCGTCGGAGGAGAAGCTGGGGCGCGTGCTCGAGGGCCGCCGCGACCAGGTCGTGCTTGCCAGCAAAAGCGGCAAGCGCGATGGCGAGGGCGTGCGTCGTGAACTGGAGGCGTCTTTGACCGCGCTGCGCACCGATCACATCGAATTCTACTTCTTCCACGGCGTCAATACGATGGAAGACCTGGACACGATCACCGGGCCGGGCGGCGCGTTGGAGGCGCTGCTCAGGGCTAAGGATGAGGGCCTGATCAGTGGCCTGGGCTTCAGCAGCCACCGTCCACCTCAGATGTACCTTGAGGCGCTGAAACGCCTGCCGCTGTCGGTCATCCTCATTTGGGACAACTACCTCGAGGAGCAGTACGTGCCCGAAATCCAGCGCGAGGTCTATCCGCTGGCGAGGGAGAAGGGCGTCGGCATCACGGCGATGAAGCCGCTGGCGGATGGCTACCTCTACCAGGCACCGGAACTCGCGATGCGCTACGCACTCGGCTCCGGTTCGGAGGTACTGATCTGCGGGATGAACGCCGTCGAACACGTGCAGCAGGCGGTCACCGCGCTGGAGAAAGGGCCGTTGAACGCCGAGGAACGTGCGGCGGCATTGCACGATGCGCCGGAGTTGGGGCGCTATGTTTGTCGTCAATGTGGCGTGTGCTCCGCCGATCTGATGGCGCTTTTCCGCCTGGAAGGCTACGTGGATCGCCAGATGATCGACTATCTGCCGCACGATCCCGCGAACTATGCGTTGCGTCTGAGACTCGCGGGCTGGTTCGACCTGGCAGGCATCGCGCGCGAGCGCTTCGCTGCTTCGGGCTGGGATGCCGATGCGCTTGTGGCGGAAGCGGAGGGCATTGCCTGCCCTTACAGCATCGACGTGGGTCGAAAGGCACGCCTTGCATTGGGGAAGTTGCGACAGGAAAAGATAAACTTGCTGTAAACGTACTCTATGACAAAGAAATGTACACTTGAAGATCAACTTGCCGCGCTTCATGCTTTGCGCCTCGCGCCGATCATCGAAGATACGCTGGCGCAACTGCGCAAAGCGTTAGCGGATCGCAACAGTCACATTGCTGCGGTAGCCGCAGAGATCATCGATGAGGCAGAACTCGCCGACCTGGAACCGGAGCTCGTGGCGGCTTTCGCCGCGTTTATGCGCAGACCTGCCAAAACCGATCCCGGCTGCCGGGCCAAAATCGCCATCGCCAACGCACTGCGCGTGTGTGAGTGCCCTGCCGAAGACGTATTTCTAAAGGGCGTTCATCACGTGCAGATGGAACCGGTGTGGGGCGGGCAGGTCGATACTGCCGCCCCGCTTCGTGGCGCGTGCGCCTTGGGGCTGGTGCACATGCGTTCTCGCCACGCACTGCTCGAATTGGCGCACCTGCTCGCCGATCCCGAATCCGACGCGCGTATCGCCGCCGCCCGCGCGCTCGCCCACACCGGCGACCCGGCAAGTGTGCCGCTGCTGCACTTCAAGGTCCTCACGGGAGACGCACACGCAGCGGTTCTCCACGAGTGCTTCCTGGCACTTCTCAAACTCGATGTGGAGACGTCGTTGCCGTTTGTGGCGGACTATCTTAAAAGCACCGATCCAGCGATTGCCGAATCTGTGGCACTGGCGCTGGGCGAATCCCGGCAGGAAAGTGCGTTCGCTGTGTTGCGCGATGCATGGGAAGATACCTTCGATGCGGAACTCCGCCGCACGTTACTGCTGGCGCTGGCGACGCTGCGCAGCGAAGCGGCCATCGATTACCTGCTGGACATCGTCCGCGACGAAGCGCGCGTCCATGCCGACGCTGCGCTGGCAGCGCTGCGAGTGTACCAACGCGATGAGATGATCTGGCAGCGGGTAGAGAAGGCACTGGCGGAGCGAGACTAGACTCAGCAGATCGTAAATTGTCACCCCGAACGCAATGAGGGGTCTCGTTTCCGTAGCAACGAGATTCCTCACGCCCGCTGCTCCGCAGCGGCTCGTTCGGAATGACAGAATGACTATAGGACTGACGACTTATGGACTACACCCAACCCTGGTACCACGGTTCACCGTTTGAATTGACGACGTTGCTTGCGGGCAGTACGATCACCCAACGCCGCGACTTGGCGCGGATTTTCTCACACAAGCCGACGATTGTCAGCTTTGAGGACGACGGGCGCATCAAGCACAACGGCACGTCGCCCGGCTATCTCTACATTATCGATGAAGAAATTTCGCCTGAGGATGTCGAAGCGCATCCACGCACGACGATGGGACCGGGTGACGAGTGGCTGACCCATCGCGAACTGCGTCTACGATTGTTGGGTACGGTGGAGCCGCGACCCGAAGAACTGTTCACCGCGGAGGAGCTGGAAGATTTGCATCGACGCATCGCTGCAAGGAGGTCGAATGTTCAGTGAACAAGATTTAGGCGCGTTTATTCGCGCGCTCAGGTTTGCGACGGATAAGCACCAGAACCAAAAGCGCAAAGGCCGCGATCGACTGCCTTACGTCAATCACCTGATTCACGTGACCGACATTCTCTGGCACGTGGGGGGCGTGCGAGACCTGCCCACGCTACTGGGGGCATTATTGCACGACACGTTGGAGGACACGGATACCACCCCCGGTGAGATCGAGGCGGTTTTTGGTGCGAAAGTCCTGTCGATCGTCCAGGAAGTCACCGATGACAAAACGCTACCCAAAGCCAGGCGCAAGCAACTGCAGATCGAGCACGCGCCACACATTTCGGACGAGGCCAAGCAGATCAAGCTGGCGGACAAAATCGACAATGTTCATGATATCAGTCACGATCCGCCGGAGGGTTGGTCGCACGAACGTCAGGTCGCTTATATGGATTGGTCGGAGGCGGTGGTCGCAGGCCTGCGCGGGGTCAACGAGGCTCTGGAGGCGCGCTTCGATGTGGTATTGCACGAGGGGCGCGAGAGGATGGGGGCAGGATAATGCATTATCGCCCACTGGGAGAAACGGGACTCATCGTTTCGGAAGTTGGGCTGGGTGGCAATCGCCTGGGGCAGGACTACGCCTCGGACGAACACTGGATCGCTCTCGTGCAGCGGGCCGCCGATTTGGGGGTGACGGTCTTCGACACCGCCGAGGCTTACGGGTGGGGTCGCAGTGAGGCAATGCTGGGCCACGCGCTTGGCAACCGCTACGATGTGGTGATCGCCACGAAGATGTCTCGCGTCCGCGAGACCGGCGAGCCGGAGTATTCGGCGGCGCGGATGATGACGACGGTCGAGGGCAGCCTGCGACGGCTTCAACGCGACGTGATCGACATCTACCAGCTCCACAGCCCGCGCCGCGAGCATTTGGAGCGCTTCGACTGGGCCGAGGGCATGGCGAAGCTCAAGGCACAGGGCAAGATTCGCGTGGCGGCGGTGGCGGTCAACAGCGCGACAGACGGCATCTGGCTGATGGAGCGCGATCTCGTGGAGGCGCTGCAAATCACGTACAACATCTTCGCCATCGAGGCGGAGGAACGGTTGTTTGCGCTGGCAGAAGAGAAGGGCGTGGGCCTGCTCTGCCGGATGCCGCTCGCGCGGGGTGTGCTGACCGGGAAGTTTCACCCAGGCCAAGAAGTCTCCAGCGACCATCGCGCCACGCTCGACGGTGACCGGATGTGGGAGAACGTGCGCCGGGCCGAAAGCCTGCGTCCCATCGCCGAGACCTACGAGGGCGGGATGACGCGGTTGGCGCATCACTTCAGCCTGACGCCGCGCGCGATTTCGACGATAATCCCCGGCGCGCGGACGTTGGCCCAGCTTGAGGAGAACGTCGCTGCATCCAACGGCGTGGGGTTGGCAGCGGCAGTCCGTGGCGAGATTGAGCGCGTGCGATCCACCTGGTAGGTGAGAAAAGAGAAAAGCCGGGAAACCCCTCGTTTCCCGGCTTTGTGTTGATGATCGTTTACAAGAAGATCCCGATCAGGTTCTTCACCATAGGCTGCAGCCAGTTGAAGTTGATGCTGTCGAGGACAGTTGGTTCTCGTCTCTGTCCGCGCAGCCGTTCCTCGGTAATCATCCTCGCTAAGCGTGCACTAAACCACATTTCCATCGCATACCTCCTTTTGCTGGATACTCTTTGAAAGACTTAGACGCTATCCGAAAATTATGCCTGCGAGCGCTTTTAGTGTGCCAACGGCAAATTTCCGGATAGGTTCATACCCAACTACAGGAGCGTGCCAACAAAAAAGGACGCCCTGTAATTGGGTGTCCTTCTTTAACGCCTACGAGGTTAGCTGTCGGGCTTGGGCCAAAGAAGATGACCCCTCATCGCGCTATGACCAGCCCGATGATTCGCCCCAGTTCTGGGTCCCCCGCTCTACGCAGTAAAACTGCGCACATTCGGCGAGTATCTTATACCTTTGTTAAACAAAACGACCCGAGGGGGGAAGCAACGACAAGGGTCGTCCGGTGTTCAGTCGCTACGAGAACGAACTGGTTATGTTACGTACGAAGTTTCTTAACCAACCCCGGGCAAAAGACGCACTCTTGACCGGTTCCTTCCTGAGCTGACGCATGCGTTCCTCAGCCTCAAGTTTCGCTACGTAATTCAAAAAAAGCCAATCTCCCATTGTATGCCTCCTTTGTGTTCGTGAAGTCGCCCACATCCGAGGTACACTTTATGTGTTGCAACAAAAAAGGGCACCTTGTCTATGGGTGTCCTTCTTTTACGCCTACGAGGTTAGCTGTCGGGCTGGGGTTAAAGAAGCTCCCCCTCACCATTCTGGTAATTTGCCCCCTGTTTGGGTCCCCCGTTGTGTGTTATGCGTCACATTCGGCGAATACAATATTCAACTGTTAAGTGGATGATTCCCCCTCACATCCAAAGGCATTATACCACACTATCCCAAAAATGCATAGGATTTTTGTTAACGTTTTGTAAAATCTTGCATTCTCTGGGGTTTGGTATGGATTGTGTGTGTTTCACTTTTGGGGAAAAGCAGGTGTTGCGCGCATCGAACAGCCTGTAATTCGGTCCCACTACGACGGGTGAAAGGCGTGAAACACACGCCCAGTTTGCGGTTGCACGCTAAAACAGCGCAAACTCGCCCCCATTTTGGAACGCACCCGATGGATTCGGATTCTTAACGGAATCATAGTAAAATGGTCACATAGCGCCGTAAATCTCAGTTTTTAATCTTACCAAGAGGAGTTCGACATGGCTTTGACGATTGAATGGAAAGACCGGATTTACCACTGGTATGAGGAACTACAACGCCATCTCTATCACCCACTGGACAATGTGGCTCTGGAGGGCTTTGTCACGCTGGAACAACTGACGCCCGAAGAGGCCGCCTCACGCGATTTTGCGCCGATGCCGCCTGGTACAGCCTGGGGAGCGAAGTGGGAGTACGGCTGGTTCAAGGGTAGCTTCGTTCTGCCCGATGCGGCTGTCGGGCAGCGGGTTGTTTTGGCGGTAGACATCGGTGCAGAGAGCATCGTTTTTGTCAATGGCGTCGCCGCGGGCGCGTGCGATCGCCAGCATCGCGAGATCACGTTGGCGATGGAGGGCATCCCCGGAACGTCATACGATGTGCTCGTCGAGGGGTATGCCGGGCACGGGCCGCGCAACAGTCACGCCGGGCCGACGCCGCCCGACCGCGAGACTGTTCCCGAACCTGGTCCCACCCAGGCTGTCGTCGGCCAGACGACGTTCGGGGTGTGGCAGGAGGAGGTCTACCAACTGTGGCTGGACGTGATGACGCTCTGGCAACTGCGCGAGAACCTGGACGAGAATTCGTTGCGGGTGATGGAGATCGACGCTGGCTTGCGTGACTTCACGTTGATCGTGGACTTCGAGGTACCCGAGGCCGAGATGCTGGCGAGCATTCACGCGGGCCGCGCGCGGCTCAAGCCGCTGCTGGATTGTGTCAACGGCTCGACGGCCCCGGAGATGTTCGCCTTCGGCCACTCGCACATCGATGTAGCGTGGCTTTGGCCGCTGCAGGAGACCGAGCGCAAGACCGGGCGCACGATGGCGACGCAGTTGGCGTTGATGGCGGAATATCCTGAATACAAGTTCCTGCAAAGCCAGCCGCATCTTTTCTGGATGTTGCAGCAGCGCTATCCCGACATCTACGCGCGGCTCAAGGATGCGGCGCAGGCCGGGCAATTCATCGTCGAGGGCGGGACGTGGGTGGAGCCGGATACCAACATCTCCGGCGGCGAGGCGCTGATCCGCCAGTTCATCCACGGCAAGCGTTTCTACAAGGACGAGTTCGGCGTGGACTGCGAGCTGCTCTGGCTGCCCGATGTCTTCGGCTACTCCGGGGCGCTGCCGCAGATCATGCGCGGCTGTGGCGTCAAATATTTCTCCACGCAGAAGATTTTCTGGACGTACCACGGCGGCGATCCCTTCCCCTACAACACCTTTATCTGGGAGGGCATCGACGGCTCCGAGGTTTTCGTCCACCTGCACAATGACTACAACGCGCGCGTCGACCCGAGCAGCGTTATCCAGCGGTGGAACGAGCGCGTGCAGAAGGATGGCTTCGCCACGCGGCTGTACCCGTTCGGCTTTGGCGACGGCGGCGGCGGCCCGACCCGCAATCATCTGGAATTCGCCCGCCGTCTCAAGAACCTGGAGGGCGTGCCGAAGTTCAAGATCACGCATCCCCTCGACTACTTCAAGGACCAGGACGCGCGCGGCTGGCCCGACGCCCGCTACGTCGGTGAGTTGTACTTCCAGGCGCACCGGGGCGTGCTCACCTCGCAGGCCAAGACGAAGCAGGGCAACCGCAAGAGCGAGCTTGCGCTGCGTGAGGCGGAGTTCTGGGGCGTCGCCGCAAAGGCGCTGAAGGGCTTTGATTTCTCCGCGATGACGCTGGACACGGCATGGAAGGCCGTTTTGCTGAACCAATTCCACGACATCCTGCCCGGTTCGTCCATTCACCGCGTCTACGAAGAGGCGGAAGCCGCGTATGCGCAGGTCATTGCCGAGGCACAGGGCGTCACCCGCGCGGCGACGAACGCACTCGTCGAATCTGGTCAGGCGATGACTATCTTCAACTCCCTCTCGTGGGAGCGCGCTGCCATGGTCGCGCTGCCCGACGGTTGGAGCGGCGCGCAGGATGTGCAAGGCAACCCGCTTCCCGTTCAGAAAATCGGCGATACGCTCTATACGGATGCCGCCGTTCCCGCCGCCGGTTGGACGACACTCGCGCCTGCCGCACCGGAACAGGTTTCCGCACCGGAAGATGAGGTTTTGGTCAAAGCGACGCCGACGACACTGGAAAATGATGTGTTGCGGCTGACGTTTGACGCTTTCGGCCAGATCACCAGCATCTTCGACAAGGAAACCCAGCGTGAACTCGCCACCAAGCCGTGCAACAGCTTCAAGATGTACAAGGATGTCCCCTCGCGCTTCGACGCCTGGGACATCGACAGCATGTACGAGCAAACACCTGTGGTGTTGGAGGCACCGGCGACGATTGATGTCGTCACGGAAGGCCCGCTGGTTGCGGCTGTGCTCGTGAAGCGCACGCTGCACAATTCCGAGATGACACAGCGGATAAGCTTGCGGCGTGGCAGCCGGCGGGTGACGTTTAGAACCGCCATCGACTGGCAAGAAAGGCACAAACTGCTCAAGGTCGCCTTCCCGGTGGACATCCATACCAACGAGGGCATCCACGAAATCCAGTTCGGCCACATCCGCCGCCCCAACCATCGCTCGCGCCCCTTCGACGCCGATCGGTTCGAGGTCGCCAACCACAAGTGGACGGCGCTGGCGGAGGAAAACCGCGGTTGCGCGGTGCTCAACGACAGCAAGTATGGCGTCAATGTGTTGGGCAACACCATCGCCCTCACCTTGCTCAAGTCCGCGCTGGCACCGGATATGACTGCCGATCAAGGGTCACACGTTTTCTATTATGGCTTCTACGCCTGGAACGGCAGCTTCGCCGATAGTGACGTGGTCCGCGAGGGCTATGACCTCAACGTCCCGCTGCAGACCGCGCCCGGCGACGGTGGGACGGCGTCCCTGTTCGCCGTGGACGCGCCGAACGTCATCATCGAGACGGTGAAGCCCGCCGAAGATGATTCCGGCGATATCATCGTGCGCCTGTACGAGGCCAAGCGGATGGCGACGCGCTGCACGTTGACCTCATCCCTGCCGTTGGGGGCGGCGGCGCAGACGGATATGCTGGAAGATGTCCAGACCGTGCTGCCCTGGGAAGACGGCGCGATCTCGCTGGAGTTCAGACCGTTCGAGGTGAAGACGGTAAGGCTGGCGTTGCGCTCGTAGGGGATAGATGACCCCTAAAGTGAATCAGACCATGAGGAGAATGCAATGGAAACTCGACAATTCGGCAAAACTGGGTTGGACGTCACCGTGCTCGGCTACGGGGCGATGGAACTGCGCAATCCGCAGGTGGACGCGGCGGCGGCAGACCGGCTGCTCAACGCCGTACTCGACGCGGGCATCACGTTTATCGACACCTCGCCGGACTACGGCCCGAGCGAGGACTACATCGGACAGTGCATCGCGCATCGCCGCGCGGAGTACGTGCTGGCGACGAAGTGCGGGTGCAACGTCCCCTACACCGGTGGAGAAGGCGCGCCGCGCCACATCTGGACCGGCGCGCAGCTCCGTCACAACATCGAACACAGCCTCAAGCGCCTCAACACGGATCACGTGGACGTGTGGCAGATCCACAGCGCGTATCCCGCCGACCTGCTCGGCACCGATGTGTTGGAGACGATGTTCAAGATCAGGGACGAGGGCAAAGTGCGCCACATCGCCGTGAGCATGGGCGGCGCCTCCGAGAAGTACGGCTACGTCCAAATGCGCGGCTACCTCGATCCGGCATGGGACGCGTTCGAGGCGATGCAGGTATGGTACTCGGCGCTGGTGCGCCACAGCGAGCAAGCGATCAGCGACGCCGCCGCGAAGGGTATCGGCACGATCATCCGTGGCGCGACCCGCCGCGTCGATCCGTGGGAGAGTCTGGCGGATGCCTGCACGCAGCTCGGTCTGGACGACCTGCGCGCGCCCGGTGAGAGCGCGGCGCACTTCCTGTTGCGCTTCGTCGTCGCGCATCCGGGGGTAGACACGATCATCGTCGGCACCAAAAACCTCGATCACCTGGCGGAGAACGTCGCCGCGGTGCAAGCCGGCCCGCTGCCCGCCGATGTGGTGGCGGAAGCGAAGAAGCGGCTGGATGCGGCTGGGGTGACGGTGGGGTAACAGCGGAAGATATTTTTACCACGAAGACACAAAGGCGCTAAGTTTTCATAAGTTTTCTTTTGTGCCTTCGTGTCTTGGTGGTTAATTTTCCCCAAAGGAGTGAATTATGAACAAAACCGCGTTTGCGCTGTTTTTTGGAAACCGGGGATTCTTCCCGGCGTCATTGTTGGCTGAGGCGCGGGAGGAGTTGCCGCGCGTGCTCAAGGCAATGGGGCACGAGGTATTGATGCTGGATGCGTCCGCCACACGCCACGGCGCGGTCGAAACGCCACGGGAAGGCGAAGTCTACGCCAATTTCTTGCAGCAGAATCGCGGCAAGTTCGGCGGCGTCATCCTGTGTCTGCCCAATTTCGGTGACGAGACCGGCGCGGTAGCCGCCCTGCAGGATGCGAATGTGCCAATCCTGGTTCAGGCCTACCCGGACGATCTGGACAAGATGGCGCCGGAAGTACGGCGGGACGCTTTCTGCGGCAAGCTATCGATCATGGATGTGTTCCACCAATACGGCCTGAAGTTCACGGCGCTGAAGCCGCACACGGTCAGCCCGACGAGCGCGCGCTTCAAGGACAACGTGGCGCACTTCGACCGGGTCTGCCGCGTCGTCGGCGGGATGCGGCGCATGGTCGTCGGCGCGATTGGCGCGCGCACCACCGCCTTCAAGACCGTCCGCATCGACGAGGTCGCCTTGCAGCGGCACGGCATCACGATGGAGACGCTCGATCTGTCCGACGTGTTCGCCCGGATGAAGGCGCTGAAAACGGAGAGCGACGCCTATCAGGCCAAAGCTGAGACGCTGAAAGCCTATACCTCCTGGGCCGGTGTGCCGGAGGCGGCTTTCGAGAAGATCACCCGGCTGGGCGTTGTTCTGGATACGCTGATCGAGGAATACCAGATGGACGTGCTGGCGCTGCGTTGCTGGATCGAGTTACAGCAACAACTCGGCATTTCCGGCTGCGTGCTGCTGGGCGAGTTGAACAATCGCGGGTTCCCGGCGGCCTGTGAGGTGGACGTCGGCAACGCAGTGGCGATGCGCGCGCTGCACCTGGCCTCCGGCGAACCGGCGACCTGCCTGGACTGGAACAACAACTACGGCGATGACGACGACAAGTGCATCCTCTTTCACTGCGGCCCGGTTCCCCGGGCGTTGATGACGGATCGCGGCAGGATTGTCGATCACGCCATCCTGGCGAACGCGGTGGGCGAGGGATGCAGTTACGGCTGCCACGTCGGGCGGATCGCGCCCTTCGACTTCACGTTCGGCAGCCTGCTCACCGAGGCGGGCAAGCTGCACTTCTACCTCGGTCAGGGCAAGTTCACCACCGATCCGATCCCGCCGGAGTTCTTCGGGTGCGGCGGGGTGGCCGAGATCGCGCGCTTGCAGGATGTGCTGCTGCACGTCGGCTACAACGGCTACCGGCACCACGTCAGTGTGACGCCGAGTCTGGTGCAAGCGTCGTTGCGTGAGGCATTGGAACACTACCTCGGCTACGACGTCGCCGTTCCGCAGGAAGCCTGATATGCTGACGACGGCTGAGATTGTGCGCAACGCCTGGCAGGCCGGGCTGATGGTCCCGGCATTCAACGTCCCTTACCTGCCGATGGTCGAACCACTCGTCCGCGCTGTGATCGACCAGAACGTGTTTGCCCTGATCGACACAGCGCGGATCGAGTGGCTTACGTTTGAGAGCAAGGGACCGGCGGCGGTACACGCGGAGTTCGTGAAGTGGCAGAATCCCGACTACGTCCGCCTGCACCTGGATCACGTGCCGGTGATCGCCGAAGATGATTCCGAGGTGGATTTTGTCCCGATCATCCAGGAGGCGCTCGACCTCGGCTACGATTCCGTGATGATCGACGGCTCGCGACTGTCGCTGGAAGACAACATCGCAGCGACGCGGCAAATCGCCGAGATGGCGCACCGCGTTGGCGTGCCAGTTGAGGCGGAACTGGGCGCGATTGTGCGCGAGGGCGCCGGTCCACTGCCGCCTTACGAGGAGATGTTTGCGTCGGGCATCGGTTTCACCGGCGTGGAGGAGGCTGTGCGTTTTGTGCGCGAGACGGGCTGCGATTGGCTATCGGTGGCGGTGGGGAATCTGCACGGCGCGGTGTCGAAGGCGTTCAAGGATCGGAAGAAGACCGAGGCGCGGCTGAACCTCGATCACCTGGCGAAGCTGCGCGATGCGACCGGCATTCCCCTGGTCTTGCACGGCGGCTCCGGCATCCAGCGGGCGTATATGTTGGAGGCGATGAAGTGCGGCATTGCCAAGGTCAACGTCGCCACGGAAGTCCGCCAGGCCTACGAGACGGGCCTGCGGGAGACGGGGAGCGTCAAAGGCGGGCAGGATGCCGTCTACGACCGCGCCGTCTGGATGCTCCGCGACTACTTCGCCCTCTCCGGCAGCCGGGAAGAGATCATAGGTCAGCAGATTTAGCAGATGAAGCAGATTAGTGAAAATTAACAAAATAATCCAGCCATTGCGCATCGTAGGGTTTCAAGCGTCCCTACGGGACGCGGAGAAATACCTCCCGTATGCAGGCCATCAATGGCCTGCCGACATTCAAGCGTCCCTCCGGGACGAGTATTTTCTGTCCCGTAGGGACATCTGAAGGTTGCCTGGTGCTTGAGCGCCAGGTAGGCGGGAGATGAATGTTTGCGTCCCATAGGGACGCCTGGATTTGGCGACATGACGGATTATTCTCCTAAGGTTCATAAATCTGCTCAATCCGCTTAATCTGCTGACAAAAAAACAGGCGGTGATTCATGAGTCTACTTGGCATTGACGTTGGCACGACGGGCTGTAAGGCGGCGCTGTTTTCGACGGCGGGGGACGTGCTCGCGGCGGCGTACCGGGAGTACGACACGCTGCATCCCCAGCCGGGGTGGGCGGAACTGGACGCGGTCGAGGTGTGGGAGAAGGTCCGGCAGACGCTCCGCGAGGTGGCGGGGCACGCCGGAGCTGACCCGATTCGCGCGCTGTCCGTTTCCTCGCTGGGAGAAGCTGTTGTACCCGTGACGGCCGATCGCCGCATCCTCGCGCCGTCCATCCTCAACTTCGACGCGCGCGGGCAGGAATACTTGCCCGCGTTGGCGCGCGCCCTGCCCGACGCGCGCTTGTACGGGATTAACGGCAACACGCTGGGCAACCACTACGGCCTGACGAAGCTGCTGTGGATTCAGGAGCACCAGCCCGAACTCTACGCCCGCGCGGACAAATTCCTGCTGTGGAGCAGTTTCGTCGCGTTTATGCTGGGAGCGGAACCGGTGGTGGATTATTCGCTGGCGAACCGGATGCTGCTCTTCGACGTGGAACGTGCTGATTGGTCGGCAGAATTGCTGGACGTCGCCGGGCTGGATCGGGAGAAGCTGCCCGCGACCGCGCCGTCAGGTACGGTGATCGGCACGGTCGCCGACGATGTGGCGGACGACCTCGGCCTGCCGCGCGGCGTGCTGATCACGACCGGCGCGCACGACCAGTGCGCCAACGCGGTAGGCTGCGGCGTCATCGCCGAGGGGCGCGCGGTCTACGGCATGGGGACGTTCATCTGTATCACGCCGGTGTTCAGCGCGCGCGGCGACCCCAGCGCGATGATCGCCAGGGGCCTGAACACCGAACATCACGCCGTGCCGGGGAAATACGTCACGTTTATCTATAACCAGGGCGGCTCGCTCGTCAAGTGGTTCCGCGACACCTTCGCGTTGGCGGAACACCGGCAGGCGCGGGCGGCGGGCCGCGACGTCTACGCCGACCTGTTCGCCGAATTGCCGAACGGTCCCAGCGGCGTGATGGTCTTGCCGCACTTCACCACCACCGGGCCGCCAGCGTTCGTCTCCGACTCGTGCGGCGTCATCGCCGGGCTGCACCTGGAAACGCCGCGCGGCGCGATCCTCAAGGGGCTGGTGGAAGGCGCGACTTTCTACCTCAAAGCGTGCGTGGACACGCTCCCCGCGACCGGGATTGCGATTGAGAGTTTCCGGGCCGTCGGTGGGGGCAGCAAGTCGGACGTGTGGGTGCAGCTTTCCGCCGACATCCTGGGGCGGCCCTTCGTGCGTCCGCAAATCACCGAGGCAGGCGCGCTGGGCGCGGCGATTATGGCCGGGGTCGGCAGCGGGACGTTCGCCTCCTATGCGGATGGCGTCGAGGCGATGGTGCGGCTAGAGCGCACCTTCGAGCCGGACCCGGCGCAGCACGAGCGTTACGCCGCGTGGTTCGAGCGTTACCAGCAGTTGTGGCCGGCGATGCAGGTGTACCTGCGTGAGTTGGAGGGCGTGAAGCGTAAAACGTGATGTCTTCACGCTTCACGTTTGGTATTGATTTTCCGTTCCCATTGTGCTACAATACGTATATTATACGTATTAGGAGGTGTGCTATGCAGCGCAAATTAACTATTACAATTGATGAAGAGGTCTACGAAGGGCTTTATCGCGTCGTTGGCCCGGGTCACATTGCCCGTTTCATCGAAGATTTAGTGCGCCCGCATGTCCTTTATGCTGATCTTGAAGCTGCCTATGCGCAGATGGCGCAGGATGAGGCGCGCGAAGCTGAGGCGTTGGCCTGGGCCGAAGCCACAACAGGAGATGTGGGCGATGAAGCGTGGTGAAGTCTGGTGGGTAAATTTTGATCCGTCGGTAGGTGGAGAGATCACCAAGAAGCGGCTGGCCGTCATTGTTAGCAATGATGCCGCGAACAAATTCCTCAACCGTGTGCAGGTCGTTCCGTTGAGTTCCAAGGTGGCGAAACTCTATCCGAGTGAAGCGCCGGTATACTTTCAGGGGAAACCGGGAAAGGCTATGGCCGATCAACTCACCACTGTCAGCAAACTGCGCTTGCTCGATTGCGCCGGTCAACTGACGGACGCAGAAATGGGCCAGATCGAACAGGTCATCAAGTTGCAGTTGGCGTTAAGGTAATATGGACACAACGATACGAAAACTGAACAGTGCGAATATGGACATCGACCTGGCGACGCCGGGCGGGGACATCGGCTGGCAGCAGGACGCGTGTCCCTGGAACGAAGCCGAAGGGACGCTGACGCATCGCTGTGCGGTGAAGAACGTCTCGATCTGCCCGTATTTCTGCGGGATCGAGTATCTGGATAAGGTGTTGTGTTGTTATCCGAATGAGAATCCTTTGAAAGATACGAAGTAGTATCACTATCGCTATCACGATCACTATCATAAATGAAGTGAACTATGAGTAAACGTACAAAACGACCACAGAATATCTGCAAAAACTGCGGCTATTCATGGTATCCGAGAGGGAAAAACATTTCTGCAAAATGTCCGCGCTGTGGCAGTACAAGTACGACTACAGGTTGTCTTTTCTTATCTGGCTGTTTGTTTATGCCCTTCAAATGGATTTTCCAATTGATAGGCGTACTATTCAAACTTTCCGTAACAGGCATAGCTGCTCTGAACCGAACAAAAGTTAATCTACCTATTGGTTCCGGAGTTTCGGTTTCACTTCTTGTCATATTGATTCTGCTAGGTTTGCTAGGTTGCAGTTTTTTTGTATTATTCTCGTTTGTTGACGCTACACTTAGGGAAGTGGGCATTCTTCCCACATATACACCTAGACCAACATTGACTCCAACTCCGACATTGACTAGCACACCAACTCCAGAACCTACACCGACTGTGACACCCACAGCGAAGCCAACACCTACATTGGAGCCGACTTTGACCTTGCCACCTACCGAAACACCAGTGTCAACGGCAGTACCTTGTTTAGTGGCACGGTATGTTGCGGACCTAACCATTCCTGACGGTACTCAAATTGATCCCAATAGGTCATTTGTGAAGACTTGGCGTGTTCGCAATGCTGGTACATGTTCTTGGGAAAATGTTACGCTGAATCCTGTATCGGGCGAAGCAATGGGTGGGCTGCCGGTCGCTGTTCCACAGACGAAACCAGGAGATAACGTTGAAATTAGCGTCAGTCTTGTTGCCCCAGCCCAAGCTGGATCGTATCGTGGTGTATGGAGATTTGTTCTTGGAGATGAAACATTTGGAATGTTGACCGTTGTTATTGGTGTTCCGGGCAATGAGGCAGTTAATCAGCCCACACCAACTTTGGCGCCGATTTGCGATTGTTCAGGTGATATATACAATTGTAGTAGTTTTACATCACACCATCAGGCTCAGTCTTGCTTTAACTATTGCGTCTTCATCGGGCGTGGCGACATTCATCGATTGGATCAGGATAATGATGGTTTGGTTTGTGAAAGCCTGCCTTGATAGAACTTGAGTAGAAACCAATTCGCTCAGTATCGTTTTTTTTTCGTAAATTTATGGTAGATTATTACGATCATTTCACAGGTAGAGGGGGTAGCAAAATGCATAACAAAACAAGATTCATCGCTGTGCTGTTGATGTCGTTCATCGGGATCGCTCTGGTGTTGGCGATGTCCGAAAGTCCTGTGGCGGCCTGGAGGATCGAGGATACCGCGCCGGAATCCCCGGCGCAGGAGCTAGACGTCACCAAACAGGCCAGTGCCGACTACGTGCAGACCGGGGGGCAAATCACGTATACGCTGGCGGTGACCAACACCGAGAGTTTCGCGGTCACCGCGACGATTACGGATATCTTGCCGGCCAATGTCACCATCGGGGGAGGGGGCGGGACGATTATCCTGCCGCCCGGTACGATCATTCTGCCCCCGGGTTTGATCGTTTGGTCGCCCGTGCCGCTGGACCCGGGTGAGGTGTGGACGGAGACCTTTGTGGTCACCGTGACGGCGGGCTACGCCGGGCCGCTGACCAACACCCTGCACGTCACCACGGTCGAAGGGCCGTGGGGGGAAGACATGGTGGTCGTCACCGCGGAAGAGGCCATTGCCGGGCTGTCGTCGGGCAATGACGGCCCGACGCACTTGGGGACGCCGACGACGTTGACGGCGACTGTCGCGGCGGGCAGCGATGTGGTCTACACCTGGGATTTCGGCGATGGCGAGATTGGAGAAGGCGCAGCTGTCATGCATACTTATCCGCAAATTGGTGCCTACACAGCCACGGTCACTGCGACGAACCACGTCAGCGCCATGAGTGCGACGTCCATCGTCACCATCACCGACGCGCCGGTGACCGGGCTGACCGCCACCAACGATGGCCCGACGCAGTTGGGCCAGCCTACTACGTTAACGGCTCAAGTTGCGACGGGCAGTAATGTGACGTATACCTGGGCCTTCGGCGACGGTGAGACGGCCTATGGGCGGGTTGTCTCGCACGTTTACGCTGCCGGCGGAACCTATACGGCGATTGTGACGGCCACAAACAGCATTAATTCGTTGACCGCATTTACCCGAGTTGACGTTGGCGTTTACATCTATCTGCCTTTGGTATTGAGGGCCTGGACTCCAGGTTCCACACCGCCGCCGCCACCGCCTCCCCAAGATGTTCATGTGCTGCCGAACCATTCTCATTACACGTCTGGGAACACGTTGTACGTCGTGGGCGAGGCGCAGAATGACGGCAGTAGCTATGCGGCGCTTGTGCGCGTTCCGGTTCAGCTTCTCGACAGCAGCGACCGTCTTCTCGGGACGTACCACACATATATCTCATTGGATTTGCCCGCCGGTGAAAAATCGTGTTTCCACCTGGTGATCAATAACCCGCCTGTGGGTTGGGCTTCTATCGAATTCGATGCTCCCACCTACTACAGCTTTACGAATCAGCTCTGGCCTGATCTCGTCATTTATGACGATGTTGGGGAATATCAGACGGATTACACCTACAAAATTACGGGGATCGTCCGCAACGACGAGAGCCAATCCGCCGGCACCGTGCTCGTTGAGGGCGCCCTCTACAATTCTGATGACAGGATCGTCGGCTGTCGTTTGGTTGTGGCCGATACGAACCTGGCTCCCGGCGAGACCAGTCCTTTCGAACTGTTCTACGGATACGATGGCGATTACAGCGACATCACCACGTACCGGCTTCAGGCGGATTCCATACCCTGAAAGTCTTTGTGCGGGTGCCCTTGCGAGGGCGATAAGGTTCGCCCTCGCAAGAGTTCGTGACCCGAAATGCTAACCTTTGATCTCAAAACGCTAATCTTCGTTTTTCTTCTCCTCCTGGTGGCTGCTGTCGCCGGAGGCGCGTGGCTCGCGCGCCGCAGACGCGTCTCCGCGCGCCTGCTCGATGGCGCGCCGCTCCTGGACGTGTTGGATGATGCGCCGTTTGGTGTGGTGGTGTTGGAGGGCGCGGCATTCCGCTATGCGAACCCCTACGCCCGCCGCTTGCTGCATCTGCCCGAGGCGGAAGGCGCGCTGCCCGACGCGGATTGGTCCCCGTTACTCGACGCCGACCGTGCCGCTGCCCGCCAGGAGACCGCTGCTCCGGGAGTGGGGCGCTACCGCACCGTCACCTTCGCCTCCGGGCAGACGGCGCGCTGGTGGGTCATTCCTTGGGATGCGCAGGATTTCCTTTTCCTGCTCGACGTGACCGCGCAGCAGCGCACCGAGCAGGCCGGGCGCGCGCTCATCAACGACCTGGGCCACGAGATGCGCACACCGATCGCCACGATCCTCACGCACCTGGAAATCCTGGGGCTGAGCGACGTGGGCCGGGAGGTGCAACAACAATCGCTCACCTTCGCCAAGGACGAAGCGCAGCGCATGGCGCGTCTGCTCAACGATATGCTCGAACTGGGCCGCCTGGAGACCGCGCCGGAGCTTCCGCGCCGCCCCGTGGATGTGGTCGCGCTGGTCGAAGACGTCGTGTTGCAGTCCACGCCGCGCGCGGTGGAACGGCAGATGGCGCTGTCGCTGGAGGCGGAGTCGCCATTGCCGTTCGTCTCCGCCAACGCCGACCGCCTGCGGCAGGTCTTCCTCAATTTGCTGGACAACGCCTTCAAGTACGCGCAGCCCGGCGATCGCGTGGTCGTTTCGCTGCGCCACGTTTCAGGCGGCGTTGCCTGCGCCGTTTGCGATACCGGCCCCGGCATCCCGCCGGAGCACCTCCCGCACATCGCCCGCCGCTTCTACCGCGCCGCGCCCAAAGGCGTCGAAGGCAGCGGTCTGGGCCTGTCCCTCGTCGCCGAAATCCTCCGCCGCCATGAGAGCGAGTTAATGATCGAAAGTCCAGGCGCGGACGGGGTAGGAACTTGTGCGAAATTCGTAATTCGTAATTCGTGATTGGGGACTCGTGATTCGTAATTCGCAATTCGCAATTCGCAAATGGTGGGGCGTTTTGCTGGCGATTGTGTTACTCGCTGGCTACTGGCTCCTGCCGATTCGTGGCAAAGTGTACGTTGTGCCCGGCGATGATGTCAACTTGCCGTGGCCACAGTTCCGCCTGGAACCGTTGGACGCGCAGCCCGGTGAGACGGCGACGGCGTTTGTGACGGACGTGACGCCGTGGACGTTCGTGACGCTGACGGTGGATAAGTCCCCGGCGATGTCGCTTGGGCAAGGGGTGCGCAACGGCGATGCGTGGATGTGGCGCTGGACGTTCACTGTCCCTGAAAGTGATGGATACGAGTTGCGTTTCTATCATGATTGTCACACCGGCTGCGTGGAACGGGGCCGGTTCACTGTGGGCACGGTGTTGCCTGCCCAAGCAGCGTTAACGCCGACGAAGTTGGGCGTGGTGCTGCCAGACGTGGCGCGCGACTGGCATGGGCGCAGTGGGTGGGCCGTGGAAATCGCCTACGCCCGGCGCGCCGAGGAAGACTTCTGGGGTGTGGATGATTTGGCGGCGCGGGTCGCCGTCCACCACAGCAAGGGGCTGCGTGTGCTGGTACGGGTGGACTACGATCAGGCGCAAAGTATCCCGGCGGTGGACGATTATCTGGCGCTGACGGAGTATCTCGAATACTTCCGCCGCCTGGCCCGCGACGCGCGGCTGCGGGAGGTGTACGGCTTCGTCGCCGGCGCGGACTTCAACACGGCAGAGGCCAACGCGCTGGCGCCGGAGCGCGCGGTGACGCCCGCGTGGTACGCACGTGTCTTCAATGGCTATGGCGAAGACATCGCGCACACCGACAATGTCGTGCAGACGATCCGCGCCGAGAACGCGCGGGCGCGGGTGATCGTGGGGCCGCTATGCCCGTGGAGCGTGGATCAGGGCGGCGACCGGCCATACAGCATCGACGCGCCGTGGCTCAACTATATGAACACGCTCGTCGCGCTGCTGGACGAGAGCGCGCAGACGAAAGCGGCAGCGGGCATTCCGTTGACCGCGCCGGACGGCTTCGACGTGCAAGCGCCGGGTTTGCCCGATGCGCCGGAGCTGGCAGGAAGCTTGCGCGCCGACGAGCCGCGCGCGGACATCCGTCACGAGGCGTGGAATGGGGCGCGGGCTGGCTTCGGCGTCTACCAGGATTGGCTGGACATCATCAATGCGTATCCCACCACGCGCGGCTTGCCCGTGTACATCATCTCCACCAACACCTACGACCGCGAGGCTGAAATTCCGCCCGCGCAGAACTATCCGCGCGGCTGGCTGACGGCGGCGCTGAACGTGATCGACGCCGAGCCGCAGATCGTGGCGCTGTGCTGGTTCCTCGATGATTTCCCGCACGGCGATCAGTGGGACTGGTTCAGCCTCACCAAGAAACCGGGCCGCCTGGTGGATGCCGCCGAAGAATTCGATGCGCTTTTGCGGGGGGATTGGTAACTGGTAACTGGTGACGGGTAGCTGGTAACTGGTAACTGGTAGCTCGTTTCTCTTTACTCGTTACCGATTCCCAATTCCCAATTCCCAATTCCCGATTCCCAATTCCCGATTACTTATGACCACTACAATTCGTGTGCTGCTTGCCGACGACCACCCCGCGCTGCGGATGGGGCTGCGCGTGCTGCTGGATCGCGCGGATGACATCGAGGTGGTGGGCGAGGCCGATGACGGCGAGACGGCGTTGGCGTTGATCGAGCGCCTGGAGCCGGATGTGGCGGTGCTGGATTGCCAGCTTCCCGGCGTCGAAGGGGCGACGGTGGCGCAGGAAGTGGACCGGCGCGGACTGCCGGTGCGCGTCGTGGCCCTCTCCGCCTACGATGACGACCGTTATTTAGCCGGGATGCTGGCGGCGGGGGCGGTGGGCTATCTGCTGAAGAACGAAGCGCCGGGCCGGATCGTAGCGGCGGTGCAGGCGGCGATGCATGGCGAGTCGTTGTGGTCGCCGGAGCAAACCGCGCGTGTGGAGCGTTGGCAGGCTGAAGTCGCGCAGGTCCGCGATAGCCTCACCGAGCGCGAGCGGGAAGTGCTGCGGTTGGTGGCGGACGGTCTGAGCAACAAGGAGATCGCGCAGGCGCTAACCATCACCGTGCGCACGGCGGATTTTCACGTGAGCAATATCTTGCGGAAACTAGGCGTCATCTCACGGGTCGAAGCAGCCGTATGGGCGAAGGAGCACGTGGGATGAGGCAGGAAGCAGGAAGCAAGAAGCAGGAAGCAGGATGCAGGATGCAGGAAGCGGGCGAGGTGTTACGAATAACGAATCCCCAGTTCTCAATCCCCAATCCCCAATCCCCAATCCCTAATCCCCATTCCCACCCTGCGGTTTCACCACAACGACCTGCGTGGGATAGGGTAGCTCGATTCCCTCTTCTTCGAACCGGCGATAGATTTCCAGGTTGATCGCTTGTTGGGTGTCCATGAACAGCGTGTAGTCGGGTGAGGAGACGAAGTAAACGACTTCGAAGTCCAGGGTGTAGTTCCCGAACGTTGTGAAGTGAGCGCGGTCAAAGTCAATCTCAGGCTGCGCGGTGACAATTTCGCGCAGGATGTCGGGAATCTGCTTTAGTTTGTCGTAAGGCGTATCCACGGCAACACCAAGATTGAAAACGGACCGGCGGCGCTTCATCCGTTTGAAATTGCGGATGCGGCTGTTGAGCAGGTCGGAGTTCGATAGCACGAGTTGTTCGCCGGTGAGGCTGCGTAGCCTCGTGCTCTTGATGCCGACATGCTCTACAGTGCCTCTGTAATCGCCCACGTTGATAAAATCTCCGATCTCGAATGGTTTGTCGAAGGCGATGGAGAGCGCGGCAAACAAATCTTCCAGGATGTTTTGCACGGCGAGGGCGACGGCGACGCTGCCGACGCCGAGGCTGGCGATGAGGGTGTTGATTTCAAGGCCGGGGATGTTGTCCAGCGCCATCAAGAGCAGCAGGGACCACAAGAGCACTTTAGCGATGATGCTGACCGCGTTCATCGCCGTCGCGACGCTGGGGTCTTTTTCTTCGGCTTCCTCGACCCGGTGGCTGGTGTAGACATTGATGCCACTGCTGCCCCATAACGCGATCTGCACCAGTCCCAGGAGCAGCGCGATAGCACGCGCCATTGGGGCAAAATCCGGTTGGGTCTTCAGGAGTGCCAGCGCCGTGAAGATGGCGGCGGCCAGTCCAAGCCAGATCCACGTGCGCTCACTGGCATGGTACAGGAAATCGTCGAGGATGAGACGCGTTTTCTCATAGCGCTTGCTTAGCCAACGCGACACAACGCTTCTGACGATCCGGAGCGCCAGTGTGACTAGCCAAGCCACGCCAAGCGCGATGAGCCAGTTGAGAACGGTGTTGTCGAAAATGTTATAGTTTAGCCATGTGTCAAAATCCATAAAACACCTCATTTCTAGTCAGGTGATTATCACATCTTCGAGTTCACCCAAGTGCAGGCATTCCAACTCCACCACCGGGACGCCCAACGCGCGCCCAGCGAAGCCGCCGTGGTAATCGGAGCCACCCGTGATGAGCAGGTCGTGACGCTGGCACCAGTCGACACACAGCGCTGTCATCGCAGCGTCGTGAGCATAGGAGTAGCACTCCACACCGGCGATGCCATAGTCCAGGACTGTGTTCAGATCTTCTTCGGTAAATCCATCGTGATCGAAGCTCGCGCCGGGATGTGCGAGAATGGGAACGCCGCCCGCCGTGCGAATTGCCGCGATGGCCTCGGCAGGATGCGCGAAATCGGGCCACCGGTGCGTCATCTGCGGCCATAGCTTGCGGAAGAACGCTCCTACATCCGCGCAGATGCCCTGGTCGATGAGGTAGTTAAGCGAGCGCCAACCACCGCGCGTGTGATCGTATTCATAATTCACGTAGTCATCCAGGTCGATGGCGTATCCCAGGCGAATCAATTCCCGGATGTTGGTGTCGTCGGTTGCCTTGAGCAGGTCGTCATTTTGCCTGATCACGCTTTGCAGCACGGGGTTCTCCGGGTCGATGCCGTAGCCCAGGATGTGGAGTGCCATTTCGCCGGAATTATGATTTCGGTCCATTGTCGATACCTCGACGCCGCGCAGGAAAGCGATGCCCGCCGCGCGCGCCAGCGCCTTGGTCGCATAGACGTTTGCCGTTGTGTCGTGGTCGGTCACGGCGAAAAGGCCAATCTTCGCTGCCTGGACGCCTTCGATAACGCGCTCCGGCGTCCAACAGCCGTCGGATGCCGTGGTGTGGATGTGCAGGTCTGCACGCATCAGAGTTTCTCCTTTTCAGTGAATTCTACCTGCATTTGCGAGATGTACAAGAACTGTAGGTTTCTACAGTAGCAAGCGCGCGGCATTTCTGCTAGACTTGAGGTACAAGTGGGAGGTTGTCCCGTTTGACTATCAGATGATGGAGGTTAAGATGACGCAGACGATGGTTTCTCCTGAAGGCAATCGACCGGCACCCCAATCCCCCAAAGCGACGATGGGGACGGTCGACCGGCTGTTCAAGCTGGCGACGATTGTGCTGGCAGGGATCGTGGTGTTTGTGGTGGTGTTGGTGATCGGGCGTTCCGCCGTCTACAAAATTCACGCTTACGAGCGCGGCTTGCACCTGCGGGGCGGGCGCTTTATCTCGGTGGACGAACCCGGCTGGCACGCGCAGATTCCGCTGGTGGATACGGTCATCATCGTCAAGGTAAACGAGCGTTTGGGTTACGTGGAGCGCGTGGCGGCGATGACGTCCGACGACGTGACGATGGACGTGTCGTTGCAGTTCACCTATCGCGTGACCGATCCACAGCGATTCGCGTTGGAGGTGGATGACCCGGAGCGCATCATCTTCGAGTTCGTCCAGGGCAAGCTGCGGGACGTCGTCAACACGAAGGACATGACCGAAGTGATGCACAGCCGTGCGGAGATGAATACCGAGGTGATGGCGGCGCTCCGCGAGAAGGAGCAGCAGTACGGCGTGCAGTTTATCACGGTGCAGATTCAGTCTGCGTCCCCGCCGGAGGAAGTGGTGACGGCGATCAAGGATCGGATGGTCGCTGTGCAGCGGCAGGAGCAGGCGATGGCGGAGGCCGCGCAACGCCGCACGCTGGCGGACGCCGACTTCTACGCCGCGCAGAAGCGGGCCGAAGGTGAGGCCTACGAGATCATCGCGCTTGCCGAGGCTGACGCGCAGCGTATCGCTCTCACCTCCGCAGCCGAACGCGAGTCCATGCAGGCGATCCTCGCGGCATTGCAGGGCAAGGGCGAACTGGGCGAGCAGTACATCCAGTTGCTCATCGCACAGCAGTTGAAGGACAACAGCAAATGGATCATCAGCGGCGGCTCCGGCGACACCGTGCCCGTCGTCGAACTGCGGACGGGGGGAGAGTAGACAGTAGACAGTAGACAGTAGACGGGGTTTCTTCCCCCCAGTCTACCGTCTACCGACTACCGTCTACCGTAAAGGAGCTTGCTATGAAACGTGCATGGATCCTTGTGTTTCTGGCGGTGATCGTGTTGATCGGCGTGGGGATCGGGCTGGCGCGGCGCGGGCTTGGCCCCACATCCCACAGCGATCTGTCGCAGCCGCGCATCTACGCCTACCGCGATTGGCAGAGCGTGGGCGTGCAGGTCAACGAGGGCGATCTCATCCGCCTGCGCGCCCAGGGGACGTGGCTCTACACGCCGGGCGAGTATCACGGCCCCGAAGGACATCGCCGCTATCCTGCGCCGAGCTATTATCCGGTCGGCGGCGTCGCGGGCGGGGTGCTGCTTGGGCGCATCGGTGAGGATGGGCATCCGTTCATCGTTGGCCGTGGCGGAGCTTTCTACGCCGAGCGCGCCGGGCTGCTGTATCTGCGCATCAACGACGACATTTTGAGTGACAACGAGGGCTACGTCATCGTGGAGGTCACGGTCACGTCGCCTACGCCGAATCGTTAAGGCTGTGGAGGTAGTGTTATGGAACTACAAACAAAGCCACATACAGCGAGCACTAAAACCCACGAGCGTATCTCCTGGGCGATGCTCGCCGGGTTGCTGATTTTACGGCTGCCATTGATGACCGGAGTTGAGTACTTTGCCTCGTTTTTGTGGCTAGACCCTCTGTTTGAGCTTTGTACCTACGTTTTGACGCTTGGCCTGATTTGGTGGGAGAGAGACAGGCTGGCGCTATTTCACATCGATGCCTTGAGTATCGTGCTGATCATCTTCCTGAAGCCAATTCAGACACTTTACCTGGGCTTCCTTTGGATCACCGTCCAATACGACAACATTCTCGCATTTCCCAGATTTTCGAGCCTTGTGATCTGGATCGGCGCGGCCGTGCTCTTCTTTGTCATCCGTAAAAAGCGCCCTGAGTTGCTCAAAGTCCAAAAGACAAGCTGGCGGTGGTTTGGCATAGGTATCCTGGTTGGTGTTGGAAAGGCTCTTTTGCTAGGCTATCCGATGTCATTGCAGCTTGATCCCAGTTTTCAGAACTACAAACTGATCTTGTTCAATGAGCTTTTGCCAATTCTGCCTATCTTTGTCTATCAGCTCGGTTATGCTGCCGTAGCAGAGGAACCCTTATTCCGGGGCTTTTTATGGGGACATTTGCGAAAAACAGGCTGGAATGAGTGGGGGATATGCCTGTTTCAGGCTTTGCTCTTTGCGCTGGGCCATATCTACTACTTGCCTCAACTGCCCATTTCTTTCTGGATCACAGTTCCGGTAGGCGGGCTGTTTTTTGGTCTGCTTGCCTGGAAGTCACGAACGATTGCCAGCAGTATGGCAGCACATGGGTTATTCAATGCTCTGGCTGGCACTGTGGCGCGGTTTATCGCCGCATATACTCATTAGCCAGAATCTGGTGTGACGAACGGTGGTGCGAGCTTGGTGAAGGGCGAGTATTGAGGATTCTTAGCGAAATCTATTGGGATTGAAACCCGCCGTTTGTTGTCCCACGCCTCATTTCAGGTATACTGACAGTCACGCATGTCCAACCGGATATACGTGACTTGTTGTTTGTACCTGGTTAGGTGTAGTGACACGCTGCGTGGTATCGAAATCTGTTGGCATTATTGAGGGGTGAGTGAATGAAGCGATGGCTATGGATAGCGGTGATGTTGGTTGCCGTGACGATGGTGAGCGCGTGCGCGGGGAAGCCGGTGGCGCGGGGGGATAAGCTGCGCGTGGTCGCCACGACGACGATTGTGGGGGACGTGGTCGCGCAGGTGGGCGGCGACGCCATTGACTTGGCGGTGCTGCTGCCGGTGGGCGCGGACCCGCACGTCTTCGATCCCAGCCCGCAGGACATGGCGAAAGTGGCGGATGCCGGCGTCATCTTTGCGAACGGCGCGGGGCTGGAAGCGTTCCTCGAACGGCTGCTCGAAAACGCCGGCGGCGACGCGGAGGTGGTTCATGTCTCCGAGGGCATCGCGTTCATCGAAGTCGAGCACGACGAAGCCGAGGTGCTCGAGGACGACGTAGCCGAGGACGGCCATGACCACGAAGGCATCGATCCGCACACCTGGACCGATCCCAACAACGTGCTGCGCTGGGTAGACAACATCGAAGCGGCGCTCGTCCTTCACGATCCTGCTCACGCCGCCGACTACAAGGCCAACGCCGACGCCTATCGCGCCCAACTCCGCGAGCTGGATGCCTGGGTGCGCGGACAGGTCAGCGCGATTCCGGCGGAGAACCGCAAACTCGTCACCGATCACGAAACCTTTGCTTATTTCGCACAGCGATACGGCCTCGAGCAAGTCGGCGCTATCGTGCCCGGCTACAGCACCGCCGCGCAACCTTCTGCGCAGGACCTCGCCGACCTCGAAGATCACATCAAAACCTACGGCGTGAAAGCCGTCTTCGTCGGCAGCACCGTCAATCCTGCCCTGGCGCAGCGCGTCGCCGACGATACGGGCGTCAAGCTCATTTCCCTCTACACCGGTTCCCTCACCGAACCAGGCGGCGAGGCAGATAGCTATTTGAGCTATGTGAAGTACAATGTAGGGGCAATTGTGGAAGGATTGAAGTAAAAAGCTAAGTTAAGTCAACTCAGAATAAGGGGGACATAATGGTAGCAACACGTGTGGCCGATATGAGCGTGGAAGAGCTGAAAACGTTGATACAGGAAACTGTTACTCAGACCTTGCTGGATCTATTCCGCGATCCTGATGAAGGCCTGGAATTGCGTGAAGATTTTAAAAGCCTTCTGCAACAGTCATTAGCAGCGGTCAAAGCGGACGAAAAGACATTGACAGCGGATAGCGTTGCGGCTAAGTTGGGCCTGAGTTGGTAAAATGTACCAGGTTGAGTTTACTCCAACTGCCGCCGATGATTTGGCGCATTTGAACAAACCTGTTGCCCAACGCATTTTTACCAAGATCAAGTGGTTGGCTGAGAATTTTGATGTATTAGCCCACGAACCATTGGCTGGGCAATGGCAGGGGATATACAAACTGCGCGTCGGTGATTATCGAGTGTTGTATACATTCAGTAAGGTCGAGAGTACTATCACTGTGCATTTTGTGCGGCACCGGCGCGAAGTTTATAAGACAAAATAAGATAAGATTTGAACAGGTCGGCGTTATGAGCGAAAATGAGAAACTGACGAGTGTTTCAAAGGCAGCCACATTGGAGGAGATTGCAGAATTCTGGGATACACATAGTCTCGATGACTATTGGGATGAGACAGCCGATGCGACGTTTGAGGTTCGGGCGGAACGGCGGCGGTGGAGCACCCTTGATCCCGAAGAAGTGTATGCTCAGGTGCAAAGCGAGGCACGGAAGCGGGGAGTGTTGCCTGAAACCTTGGTCAATATCTGGCTGCTTGAAAGATTACAGAACGCTGTGTAGTTCTTTACATTCATGCTAACCTTTACTAACCCCTTTAAATCCATACTCACGCGCCATTACGCGCCTCACCAGCCGGGGACGCCGATCCTGGCTGTCTCCGGGCTGACGGTGCGCTACAACGGCCACGCCGCGCTGGATGATGTGACCTTCGACCTGCATCCGGGCGAGCAGGTTGCCGTGGTGGGTCCAAATGGCGCGGGCAAGAGCACGCTGCTCAAAGCTGTGGCGGGTGTGCTTGCGCCTACATCCGGTTCAGTGACGGTCTACGGGCACAGGCCGGGGGGCCACATCTGCATCGCCTACGTGCCGCAGCGCACCGCCGTCGATTGGCAGTTCCCGGTGACGGTGAGTGATGTGGTGCTGATGGGCCGGATCGGGCAGTTGGGGCTGTTCCGCCAGCCCGGCAAGCGCGATCTGGCTCAGGTACGCGAGTGCCTGGAACTGGTCGGCATCGCCAACCTGGCGAACCGGCAGATCAGCGAGCTTTCCGGCGGGCAACAGCAGCGGATGTTCATTGCCCGCGCGCTGGCGCAGGAAGCCGAGCTGATGCTGATGGACGAACCGCTCACCGGGCTGGATGTGCCGTCGCAGGAGGGCATCTTCCAGTTGCTCCACGACCTGCGCGCGCACAACGTGACGATCATGCTTTCCACCCACGACCTGGATCAGGCGGCGCAATACTTTGACCGCGTGATGTTGCTCAACCAACGGCTGCTCAACTTCGGGACACCCGATGAAGTCTTCACCGAGGACGCATTGATGGCGGCTTACGGCGGGCATTTGCATCTGCTGCCGGTGGACGGCGGCGTCTTGGCCGTGGGCGATACGTGCTGCGAGGGGGATCATCGCCATGACTAACGTTATGGATTGGTTGATCGCGCCGTTGCAGTACGCTTTTATGGTGCGCGGCCTGCTGGCAGCGGTGATGGTGGGCATCGTTTGCGCAGTGATCGGCACTTACGTGGTGCTGCGCGGGATGGCGTTCTTCGGCGATGCCCTGGCGCACTCGATTCTGCCAGGCGTGGCGGTGGGCTACCTCGTCGGTGGGGGCGCGCGCGCGCCGCTGTTCTGGTGGGCGCTGGTGACGGCGGTGCTGGCGTCGCTGGGGATCGGCGCGATTAGCAAGAAGACGAAAATCCGCGAGGACACCGCCACCGGCATCATTTTCGCCGGAGCGTTCGCCCTCGGCATCGCGTTGATCTCGACGGTGCGCAGTTACACCGTGGATTTGACGCATTTCCTGTTCGGCGACGTGCTCGGCGTCTCGCCAGGCGATCTCGTTCTCATCGCCGTCTTCGGCGGGATCGTACTGCTGGCGGTGGGGGCGTTCTACAAGGAATTCCTCGTGCTCTCGTTCGATCCCATCTTTGCGGCGACGCTACGACTGCCCGCGCGCTTCTTCGAGTCGTTGCTGCTCGTGCTGATCGCCCTGACCATCGTGGTGTCACTGCAAACGGTGGGCGTGGCGTTGATGGTGGCGATGCTCGTCACCCCGGCAGCGACGGCCTATCTGCTCACCAAGCGCATGCTGCCGATGATGGCGCTGGCGGCGGTCATCGCGGCACTCTCTGGGGTAGTGGGGCTGTATCTCTCCTACCACATCGGCATCGCCTCCGGCGCAGCGATTGTGCTGACGTGCACGGCGTTCTTCGGCATTGTGTGGCTTGTGCAGACCGTACGGCAGCGCAGTTGAGGCATTTTTAACCACGAATCTACACGAATCTTCACTAATTTTTTATTCGTGGAAATTCGTGCAGATTCGTGGTAAGGTTCTGTTTTATCGCGCACCGCAAGCCTGAAGACATGCCTGCATATGTCCCCGCGATTCGGCGGCGATGGTGATGCACTGTTCAAGGGTGTAGCCTTGCCCCTTCGCGCCGATGATCTCCAAATCCAGCGGTCCCGCGTACCCGTGCTCGTGCAGCACGCGGATGTAGCCGACGAGGTCGATGTCGCCGCGCCCGTTGGCCTGATCGGCAGGCGACCCCGGCCCGTGCTGGCGGCCTTTGCAATCACGGATGTGGACGTGCTTCACGCGCGAGATGACGGCGGCGATGGCCTCCACCGGGTTTTCGCCTGAGCGGTAGATGTGCGAGGGGTCCATGTCGATGCCAAATGCGGGCGACGCGATTTCCTGCATCGCGCGTAGCGTCGTCGCCGTGTTGTAGATGCTCGCGCCGACGTGGGCCTTGACACACAAGGTCACGCCGTACTTTTCGGCCATGTGCGCCAGGTTGCCCAACGAGTCGATGAGCTTAGTCCAGGCCTCTTCGTCCTCGCTCTTGCCGCCCGGCCCGCAGTTGACGATGGGGATGCCGATCTCCACCGCCGCCTGAAACGCCTGCTCCATAATCGCCGGGTCTTGCGAGGGCTGTTCCATAGCCAGCAATCCCAGGTTGTGCGCCTGCGCCAGCCGTTTGATTTCCGGTGCAAGCTTGCGCCATCGCTCAATGACTAGATGCTCGCTCATCCCGCCGATAGCCGACATCTCGATGCCGTCGTAACCGGCCATGGCCGTATACTTAAAGGCCGTCTCCATATCGAACGCGCCGAATAACACCGAATTTGCACCAAGTTTCATGATGTCTTCTCCTGTAGGTTTTCGCTTGAGCGGTAGACGGTAGTCGGTAGCCGGTAGACAGTAGACAGGGTTTTCTCCCCCCCGTCTACCGTCTACTGTCTACCGTCTACTTTAACGATAGATTCTGTCTGCAACGACTCGATGGCCGCGTGCAGGACTTTCTGCGCGGCAAGCCCTTCCGCGCCGGAACCGTCGATCTGGTCGGGCGGGATCTTGTTGGTCACTTCTTCCAGGAATTTGTGGATGCGGTTGCGGAACGTGTCCTCGAAGTCGCGCATGCCGCCGAAAACGGGGTTGGTGTAGACGCGTTTCTCGAAGTCGCCCGCCGGGTAGAGCGTCGCCTCGCGCCACATATCGTCGACGACGAGGCGGCCCTTCGTCCCGGCGACCTCGCAGCGCTCCATGGGATGCCCGCGTTCGATGTCGTAGGAGGCGGTCAGCCCGCCGACTGCGCCGTTCTTGAAGCGCACGCTGAAGTGCGCAGTGGTGATGATTGTGCGGCCCGGCGCGGTCGTGCCGAAGCACTGCACGGCCTCGATGTCGCCGCCGAAGTAGCGCATGATGTCCACCGAGTGCGGATTGAGTGCCTTGATCATATAGTAGGGCGAGCTTTCCGCCGGGTTTTTGATCCACAGCGCCATATTGATGAACAGCAGATGCCCGATACGGCCTTCGTCCTGCCACTGCTTCGCCAGATACGCGGCGGGAGTGAAGCGGTGGTTGAGGTTGATGGCATAGCATACGCCCATCTTCCGCGCCGTCGCCACCATCGCTTCGCCCTTCTCTATCTCGTTGCTGATGGGTTTCTCGCCGAGGACGTGGCAACCCGCTTCGAGCGCCTGCATCGTGGGCAGATAGTGATCGCTCGAATACTCGTAGCCGCCCGTGGTGACGCTGCACAGATCGGGGCTGAGCGCCGCCAGCATTGTCGGCGCATCGTAGAACGCAGGGACGCCCAATCGCGCCGAGGCTGCGTCCGCCCGCTCTTTGATGATGTCGCACACGCCGATTAACTCGGCGAGCGGATCTTCCTTGTAAATTCTGGCATGGCGATTGCCGATGGGGCCCATACCGATGACACAGACTCGTAACATATCTGGCTCCTTTGGTAGATGATGCGTGATACAAAGATGATTTACTTTGTGTCCGTTACCATTTTGAGTGTTTCACTCTGCGCCTGTGCCACAAGCGCGCTTTCAATTGCTCGTAGACGTTGAACACAATCGGGCAGATCTCATAGTTAGCGAGAACACCAAACAAGCGGGTCCTAAAGCCTTCGCGCAGCAAATACGGGTAATCCACACAATCCAAAGGGCGATTTTCAGCCGGCACAGAACAGACATTGTCTTGCAGAAGTGGACAAGGACGTAGCAGTCGCCCTTTGTGATCGCCTTCTTGCACCAGATATTGTGCCTTGAATGTTTCCACCGGTATCTGCAACGCTGCGGTAAGTCTTTCGATCTCTTCCGTCGTTGGTGTTGGCGTGATGCGCCGGCAGCAGTTGGCGCAGGCGCGGCAATCAATGGCTGCGGCGACCTCCTCGTATAGCTCGCGGACAATCGCGTCTAGTTCTTCCGAAGGCATCGCGCTTGCTTTCAGGAAGGAACGAAATGCCCAATTTTCATCTTCTCGTTGTTGGGCCAACTGCGCCATTTTTTGTAGATCGGTTTCAATGTACATTTTTGCCTCCATTACAGTGTTTTCACCACTTCGTAGTTATATTGCGCCATGGCCGGCGCGAAGAAATCGAAGTCGTGCGGCTTCTCGTCCGTCTTCCACCGCCCGACGACCTCCGGGTTGACCGGAATCTTCGCCAGCGGGATGCCCAGGAAGGCCTCCAATCGCGCCAGCGTTTCGTCTTGATGCAGCACGAAATCTTCCAGGCGCACTTCGATCCAGTGTTTCGGCTTGGGCATGGCCTGCACCAAATCGTACTGGTACTTCCACGAGATGGCGCGGCGTAGACGTTCGTCGTCGGTAGCGGGATAGTCGATGCCGAAGTCGCGCAGGTCGTCGGTGAGGTGCCGCCCGATGATGCTGTCGCGCGGGTCGCGGAGCCAGAAAATGTACTTGACCTCCGGGAACATGCGCATGATCCACGGGAAGACGAGCGTGGTCTCCGGGATTTTCCAGCCTTTGTACTCGCCGTCGTGCAGCCGTACCGTGGTCAGATAGGTGTGGATGAGGAACTTGAACTCGTCGGGGATGGTCACTGCCAGGGCGCGGTCCCAACTCCACGAGAGATCGCCCTGCCAGTCCACGTAGCGGGCGAAGATGCGGCAGGCGTCGTACATCGTCTGCGGCGGCAGCAGGTCGCCGGAGACGTTGAGCAGCTTGCCCATAAAGACGCCGCTCGCCGAAAGGGTGTGTGACATCGCGCGCGTGCCGGAGTGCCCCCGGCCGATGATGGTGATGGTCGTCATATTCGCCTCAATGTAAAGTTACGAGATAAGGGCGTGATACGTGATGCGTGATACGTGAGTGACGAATTACGAATCACGCATCACGTTTTACAGGGTAACGACCTGCCCGGTTTCCCAGGATTGGATGATCGCTTCGATGATACGCTGGACGTGCAAAGCGTCTGCGCCGGAGGCGTCGATTTTCCCCGGCTTGACCTTGGCGATGTTCTGCTCCACCCAAACGCCGATGCGGCTGCCGAAAGTCTCACTGAAGCTCATCATCCCGCCGAGGTAGTCGTAGGTCTCGGTCTGGCGGCTGAAGCGCGGGTAGAAGGTGAGGTGCTCGCAGGCGTCGAGCAGCACAAAGCGCGCTTCCGAGCCGACGACTTCAAGCGTCTCCAGCCCGTAACTGCCGCCCGCGTCGTAACTGCCGGTGAGGTGGCCGATGATGCCGTTCTTGAACAGCAGGTTCACTTGCACGTTCGACCAGCAGACGCGCCGCCCACCTGGGCCGTCGGCGCGCGGGCCGCGTTTGAAGAACGCCTGCACCTTTTCCACGTCACCGCCGTAATAGCGCATCACGTCCAGCGAGTGGGGATGCAGCGCGCGGATGTGGAACCAGGGCGATGACTCGTTCGGGTTGTTGATCCACATCGTCATATTGATGATGTTGATTTCGCCCAACCGGCCAGCCTCGACCCACTCTTTGGCCTGCAGCGCGGCAGGCGTGAAGCGGTGGTTGAGGTTGATGCCGTAGCGCAGGTTCTTCTTTTTCGCCAGGGCGACCATCTCTTCCGCCTTGCTGATGTCATTGGAGATCGGTTTCTCGCCCAGCGTGGGGATGCCTGCTTCAAGCAGTTCCATCGTGGGGGTATAGTGATCGCCGCCGTTCTCTTTCCCGGCGGTGCACATGCTGGCGGCGTCGATCTTGATGCCGCTCTTCAGCATCTCCTGCACGGAGTAGAACGCCGGGCAGCCGTAGGCCGCCGCCGCTTTGTCCGCGCGTTCGTTGATGATGTCGCACACCGCGACCATTTTTACATCATCGCGCTTTTGATACACCCGCGCGTGCGTATTCCCGATGTTGCCCAATCCGACAATGGCTACGTGTAGTTTTGACATATTGTTTGGCTCCTTTTTGTAAAGATGCAAGATGCAGGATTGATGGTTGTGAGTTATGGGTTGTGGGATGTGGGTTCTCGCCTCTTGCTTCTTGCATCCTGCTTCATTCCCGTGATTCCGCCTGCAACTTCGCCGCCTGCGTGGGGTCGCCGATGTGCAGCGTGTCATACGCCTGTTGCGAGCTGGTGAACGCGCCGACACCTTCGTGCCCGTGCCAGTCGCCCTGGTGGTGGATGGGGTTGGGCAGGCCGGTCTCGGCTTCGCGCTTGGCGATCCAGGCCTCCATGCGCCCGCGCAGCATAGCGACGACCTCCGGCTCGGCCTCGGCGACGTTGTGGTTCTCGCCGGGGTCTTCGACCAGATTGTACAGCTCGATCTCGGGCTTGAAGTGGAAATCCGGCTCCAGCGCCACGATGAGCTTCCACTCCGGCGTGCGCCAGCCGTGCTTGCGCATCCACGTGCACTCGGTGATGTAGAACTCGCTGTCGTAAGAGGCTGCCGAGCCGTCCGCCAGCCGCATCAGGCTCTTGCCGTCGAAAGCGATCTCACTCTCGATCCCGGCGAGTTCCAGCAGGGTGGGGACCAAATCCTGCTGGCGGTTGAAGCCGCTCACGCGCTTCCCGGCGGGGATGGCGCGCGGATAGTGGAGGATCAGCGGCACGTGGAGCGTCTGGTCGTACATCCCGTGGTGATCGAAATAGCAGTCGTGATCGTACAACGTTTCGCCGTGATCGGAGTTGATGACGACGATGGTCTTGTCGAGGAGACCGAGCGTCTCCACTGTGTTGAGGATTGTCTGGATGGCGGCATCCATGTAGGCGACCGCGCCGTCGTATTGTGCGATGACGTAATCCTTGTCGCGGATGCCCGGTGGCATCCAAGTGGCGAAGAAGTCGCGGAACGGCTTGAACGCCATCACCGGGTCCATCGAATGGTTGCGCGGGTTACACTCATTACCGTGGTAGAACATCCGCTCGAAGGGCGCTGGGGGCAGATAGGGCGCGTGTGGATCCATGTGGCGCAGGAAGAGGAAGAACGGCGCCTTCTCCTTCGCCAATCGATTCAACTCCGGGATGGTGACGGCGTTGAGGTTTTCGGCCTTCGGGCTGCGACCCTCGTTCCAACTGCCCCATCCTTCGTAGTCGATGTAGGTATCGAAGCCGCGCGAGGCTGGATTGCCCTTGAACCCAACGCAGGTGGTGTTGTAGCCCTCTGCCTTGAGGATTTCCGGCAGCGTGGCGACTTCCGGGCGCAGCGGTCCCTTGTGCCGCAGCGCAACCATCTGCGTGTTGAACACGTCCATTCCCGTGAGCATGGAACCGTATCCGCTCGTCGTGGGAATGTAGGCGCTGTACGTCCGCTCGAAGAGCGTGCCGCCCTGCGCGAAGCGGTCGATGTGTGGCGT
>JBNGDO010000039.1:0-35448 GCA_049975385.1 Anaerolineae bacterium
GACGATGAGGGGGAAGTAGTTGGTGGGCGGGTGGACGCCGTAATCGATCAGGCGCTTGGCGATGTCGAGCGCGTGGACGCCGGGTGCATCCTTGAAGTGGCCTTCGACGACGAATTCGTGCTTGCAGATGCGGTCGTAGGGTGGCGGATAGATGCCCTTGATCCGGCTGAGCAGGTAGTTGGCGTTGAGCACGGCGTGTTCTGCGGCACGGCGCAGGCCTTCGCCACCCAACATACGGATGTAGGTGTAGGCGCGTACTATAATCCCGAAATGCCCCCAGAAGGCCTTGACACGCCCGATGGATTTGGGCGGATCGTAGAAGATGAAATAGGGGGCGCTACCAGCGTCGCTATCAGCGTCGCTATCAGCGTCTTCATCCTCTGAAAGATCAGGATCGAGTATCACAATTGGCCCGGGCAGATAATCGACCAGATGCGGGGCCACGCCGACTGCGCCGGAGCCTGGGCCGCCGCCGCCATGGGGCGTGCTGAAGGTCTTGTGCAGGTTGAAATGCATCACGTCGATGCCGGCATCGCCAGGCCGCATAATGCCCATCAGCGCGTTCATGTTTGCGCCATCGCCGTACACCAGCCCGCCGCACCCATGGACGATGTCAATCGCTTCTTCCATGTGCTCTTCGAACAGGCCGAGGGTGTTGGGGTTGGTGAACATCAGCCCTGCGACCCGGTCGCAAATCTGCGAGCGCAGCGCGTCGAGATCGACGTTGCCGCGCGCATCGGAAGGGATTTCCACCACGCGCATGCCGCTCATACTCGTTGAGGCCGGGTTGGTGCCGTGGGCCGAATCGGGCACGAGGATGGTGTCGCGCTGCGTTTCGCCGCGATCCAGGTGGTATTTGCGCATGATGAGCACGCCCACCAGTTCGCCATGCGCACCCGCGGCGGGTTGCAGCGTCACGCCCGCAAAACCGCCGATGGCTTTGATGTACTCCTGAACCGTGTAGATCACGTACAGCGCGCCCTGGGCGACGTCGGGGTGTTGCAGCGGATGGACGCCCGTGAAGCCGGGCAGCCGCGCAGTCACCTCGTTGATTTTGGGGTTGAACTTCATGGTGCAGGAACCGAGCGGGTACATCCCTTTGTCGATGGCATAATTCAGTTGCGAGAGCCGGAGGTAGTGGCGCACCACGTCAATCTCACTGACTTCGGGGAGTGCGAGTTCTTCGCGCACCCACTCCTGCGGGAGCGCGCTCTCCGGCACGTCTAATTCCGGAGGCTTGACGCCCTCACGTCCGGGTGATGAAAATTCGTAAATCAGCGGTTCGGTCATTGTCTGCTCCTCTCTCCTGCCCTAATCGACAAAGGCGTTCAGCGCCTCAGCAAACAAGTCGATTTCGTAGCGCGAGTTCATCTCCGTCACGGCGACCAACATCGCGTTTGCCAGGTGCGGGTAGTCCCGCGCCAGGTCGTAGCCGCCGATGATTTCCACACCCTCCAGGGCATTGAGAAGGAAAGCGTTGACCTCCTCGACCGGAGCAGGGCAGCGGACGACGAACTCGTTGAAGAAGGGCTTGCGCCGGACGACGGAGAAGCCCTCCACCGCATCGATGGCTTCGGCGGCGTAGTGCGCTTTGTGGTAGTTCAGCTCGGCGACTTTGCGCAACCCGTGTTTGCCCAACGCGGCCATGTAGACGGTCGCCGCCAGCGCCATCAGCCCTTGGTTGCTGCAGATGTTCGAGGTGGCTTTGTCGCGGCGGATGTGCTGCTCGCGCGTTGTAAGCGTCATCACGTAGCCGTCCCTGCCTTCGATGTCCACGGTTTTGCCGACCAGCCGGCCAGCCATCTGGCGTACGTATTGCGACCGTGTGGCGTAGAAGCCGAGGTACGGCCCGCCGAAGTTAAGGCCCAGTCCTAGCGGCTGACCGTCGCCCACGACGGTATCCGCGCCGTAATCTCCCGGTGGCTTGAGCAGTCCCAGGCTGATGGGGTTGGCAATGACGACGAACTGCGCGTCCTTACCGCGCGCGTGGATGGCAGCAGCGAGGCCTGCCAGGTCGTGTAGTTGCCCCAGAAAATCCGGTGTTTGCAGGAGTAAGCAGGCCGTTTGGTCATCGACCAGTTCGATCAGTTGCGCCACCGTTGTTGTGGCGTCATCCCCTCCCACGATCTCCAGTCCCATACCTTGGGTGTAGGTGTGGATGACCTGGCGATAGTGTGGGTGGATGGTCGGCGCGAGCACGATTTTGGAGCGTTTCTTGCGAAAGGCATTGTACGCCTGGATGACGGCTTCGGCTGCCGCCGTCGCGCCGTCGTAATGGCTGGCGTTGGCGACGTCCATACCGGTGAGGTCGCAGATCATGCTCTCGTATTCGAAGATGGCTTGCAGCGTCCCCTGGCTCACTTCGGCCTGGTAGGGGGTGTAGGCAGTGTAAAATTCGCCCCGGCTGATGACATAATCGACGACGCTGGGCACCCAATGGCGATATGCGCCCGCCCCCAGGAAGGTCGGCGTGGCGCTGGTGCTTAGGTTTAACTCCGCCAGGAACTGCAGTTCTTGCAACGTCTCCATCTCGGAGAGTGGTTCAGGGAGGTTCAACGGCGGATAACGAAACTTTTCCGGGATGTCCCAGAAAAGTCCCTCGATATTCTCGACGCCGATGGCCTCCAACATTGCCTGTCGTTCTGCATCGGTGTGCGGTATATAGACCATGTGTGTCACTTCCTGTTAGTTTTCCGGTGCTATGCGCCGCCGGCTTCTTCTTCCTCGACAACTTTTTGATAGGCTTCGGCGTCGAGCAATTCGTCCCATTGCGCGGGGTTGGTGGGGCTGAGACGGAGCATCCAGCCTTCGCCAAAAGCATCTTCGTTGACCAATTCTGGGGCGTCCTCGAGCGCCGTGTTGACCGCCGTCACCTTGCCACCCATGGGGAGATAGACGTCGGCAGCCGCCTTAACCGACTCAACGACGCCGAATTGATCGCCCTTGTTGAACGCATCGCCAACTTCCGGTAGTTCCACGTAGACGATATCCGAAAGTGTGCTTTGCGCATAATCCGTAATGCCGATCACGATCTCTTCGCCCTCTTTACGTGCCCATTCGTGAGTTTCCAGAAAACGAACGCTTGTATCGAGATTCATTAGTATAGCCTCCATTTAATTTGTGATAGAGTGAATTTTAACTGTTTTTACCTGACCCGCATGAACCGGAACCAAAAGGTCCTGCAACGCCCGTCATTGTGTTCATTGTGCAAGGATTTGCGTGGTTAGGCCCTTACCTAGACTTTTGTGTTATGATCGACAACAATTGTGCCAGCGGAGAGGGTTCGGTCAAATCCTGGAAATCGGGAGCATAAGGAACAAAGACATCCGGGCGGCGCGGCAGGCCAAAGCTGCTGTCCACGGGTTTGGTGTTGGTGACGTCATTGAAGATGAGTAAGGATGCGCGTTGTGTATCCTGGTCTCTCGACAAGGCTTTTAGCGCGAGATTGGCGAGCGTGCGCGACGTTGTGTCTGCCGAGGTTACGACACCGACCCAGTCGCAGTGCATTTGAACTTGCCATGACAGCGGCAGTGTGCCCCGGCCCAAATCCATAATAACGAGGTAACCTTCTTTACTCAAGACGTTGAGCAATCGCTCTACGGCTTCCGTACGGATGCCACTCAGATCTGCAATGCTGGATGGCCCAGGGACGAACCAAAAGCCGTGAACGTTTTGTAAGCTGAAACTCTGGACCAACGACAAACTAATATCTGCTGCGCTCCGCGACAACAGTTCTGCAATGTGGCGCGATCCTTCGACCCCACTCCAGAGGCCAATACTGCCGATGGGAAAGGCCAGATCTAGCAGGATCGTCGGCGTATCGATCCAGGCGGCGGCGTAGTGCGCCAGATTGAGTGCTAGAGTACTCACACCAACGCCTCCCCGCAGCGAGAGCAATCCTAATGAGGTTCCTGGTTGCTGGCCGCGCATTTCCAATCTCAGCCGTTGTAAGCGATCCAGGGCGGCCTTGATCCGCGCTCCCAACTCCTGATATTCGACTTTCCCTTTGTTGATGAAGTCATCGCCCCCGATAGTGTAGCCTTTGATCCGGTCATCGGGCGCGTCCAACGCGCTCAGAAAGAGGATCGGCACGTTGCGAAAGTGCGGTTCCGAGCGGAGTTGTTTGCACACCTCATAGCCATCGATGTCGGGCATCATAATGTCGAGCAGAATAAGATCGGGTTTTTCCTCCCGTGCGATGCGGACACCTTCAGCACCGGTAGGGGCTTCAATAATCTCGTAGCCCCAACTGCGCAGCATAATCGAATACATCAGGCGTGCGTCGTCGTCATCTTCTATGACCAGAATACGAATTTTAGGCATTGACTATCTCCTTACTTTAGTTGGCTATGGGGATCGCAAAACTGAACGTGCTGCCTTGTTGATACTCGCTCTCAACCATGACTTCTCCGCCATGCATCTCCACGATGCTGCGCGTAATCACCAGTCCCAATCCAGTACCCTGGACGCTGCGCACGGCGGCACTGCTGGCACGGAAATATTTCGTGAACAACCGGCTTAATTCGTCCGGTTTCATCCCGATGCCGTTGTCTTTCACACTCCACCGTACGTACTCCTGGCCCTTATCGGTCCATACATCGGCGCTTACGACGATAGTGCCGTTCTCAGGGGTATATTTGTTGGCATTACTGACCAGATTGGTCAGTACTTGTATCAAGCGTCCACGGTCGCCTATAACGGTGGGCAGACTGGGAGGCAGAACGACCTGCAATGTCTGGTGTTTGGCGGCGATTTCCTGCTCGAAAGCCTGTACTGCTTCGCTGACGATTTCCTCCGGTACAATGCGCCCCATATCCAGTCGCAGCCGCCCTGATTCGATGCGCGACACGTCCAGCAAATCTTGAACCAGGCGATCCATTCGCCCCACGTTGTTGCGGATGATGTGCAGGAATTGTTGCTGTTGGTCGTTGACTGGACCGCCGATGCCCTTCATCAAGAGGTCGATGTAGCCTTTCATCGATGTCATCGGTTGCTTGAGTTCGTGGGAGACAAAGGAGATGAAGTCTGTCTTGGCGTCGTTGGCCTGCTGCACGATCTGGAACAGCCGTGCGTTTTCGATGGCGATGGCGGCGTGATCCGCCAGGCGCCCGATGAAGGCCACGCTGCTTTCGCTGAAGGTGTCGTCCTGGTCAGATTCCAGGGCGATGACGCCGATGACGCCCGTTCCACCTTCGCCTTCCTCACGTTTGATCGGGACGGTGAGCTGTGTGCGCATGCCGGGCGTCAATGCCTGGTAGTGAGGATTCTGCGCCAAATCTGTGGTCAGTGTAGTTTCACCGGTGCGCACTGTTTGCCCGATTAGACCGTCCTCCAAAGGCCAGAGCGCGTCCTTCTCGTAACGCTCGAAAATGTCCGGCGGATAACCGCGATGTGCCAGGAAACGCAGCCCCTGCGTGCCGTCCTCTTCTTCTTGCAAGGCCGCGATCAGGCCGATGGTCGCGCCCGTGGTGCGGATGGCCCATTCGAGCGTCTGCCCCATCACGGCGCTGTAATCCAGCGTCGCGTTGAGCTGGCGATCGATTTGTTGCAGCGTTGTCAGCTCCTCCACGCGCGCTTGCAAGGCCTGGTCCGTCATCGTGAACAACTGCGCGTTCTCGATGGCGATGGCGGCCTGCGCACCGAAAGCCAGCAACAGGTCGGTGTCTTCCTGGTTGAAGGGGCGCGAATCCTTGCGGTTGATCACTTCCAGCACACCGATGGTGCGCCCGCGTGCGTTGAGCGGCACGGCGATGATCGACTGGGTGCTGAACTCGGCTCTTCTGTCGAAACTGCTGTCCCAGCGCCCGTCTTTATGCGTGTCGTGCGTGATAACAGGCCGGTTATCGGCAAAGGCCGCACCGGCAATGCCTTTGCCTGCCGGGACGCGCATCCCCACCAACTTGGCCCCGGCCGGCCCACTGGAGATGCGGAAGATCAGGTCGCCGCTGTCTTCATCCAACAACAGCAGCGAGCCGGCTTCGGAGTTCAGCAGATCGGCGGCGTTGCGCACGACCAGATCGAGCACTTCGTTCAGATCGAGGCTGGAGGCCAGCAGGTTACCGATCTCGTTCAGGGTAGCGAGCTGGTGCGCGCGCGCTTCCAGCCGTTCGTAGAGGGAGTGACGTTCGATAATCGCGGCTGTATATGCCGCGACGGTGACGAAGAAGTTTTCATCTTCTTCGGTGAAAATGGTGTCGGGATCGAACGTAGAAGCCACCATCACGCCCAGGCTTTTGTCGCCGGCTGTGAGCGGCGCGCTCATCCAGGCGTATCCAGGCCGCGTTCCTCCGGGTGTTATGCCGCGTTTTTGACATTCGGTTGTGTAATCTGTGGTGCGGATTGTGATGCCGCTAGCCATCACTGCACCAGTCAGTCCCTCGTCGATAGGCCAGGTATTATCGGGATAGAGGCGCTCATCCTCTTCAACATAAAAGGTGAACGAGAGGATGTCTTCATCTGGGTCTCTAAGCGCGATGTAGAAGTTCGGCATCGCGATGACGCGCTTGAGTTGGGTGTAGATCAACTCCATGATGTCATCAATCTCGGTGGTGAAGTTGAGTGCCTGTGCGATCCAGTACAGAGAGCGCAGTTCATCTGCGCGTTTGGGTTGCGTCTCAGCGACGGCGGCGCGTTCCAGTCCTACCGCCGCCGGACGAGCAAGGTGTTGGAGTAGACTCTGCTCGACGGTGTTGTAACCCTCTTCATTCTCCGGGCCTCCGTTTACAGGTGCGCCTATGCCAACCCAACCTTGTTTTCCCAGCGGAATGAGCATGACGATACCGCGTTCGAGCATCTGCGTTTGTGTAGGCAGTGCTTCGAGCGGAATCTCTTCTGCCGGGAGGGGGATGAGCAGATCGACCGGCTGTGCTGCGGTGAGCCACCAAATAAACGGGTCGTTTGCGCGGAGGACCATGTCCGTCCCCAACACGTGATAATGGTGCGCCTGGTGGAGCAGCGCAACCTCGATGGTTTGTGGATGGAAAAGTGACTCGATTTCCTCATACAGCGCAGTTGCGATTTCCTCGCGCGTGCTGCTGCTTACCGTGACCCGCGTGATGTGTTCCAGGGCTTGTGGGGCTTTTTGCAGCAGTGGCTGCTTTTCGATGTGGCGGGTTTCGAGATAACGATAGACCCACCTTCCCGCCAGAATGATCAGGCTGAGCAAGATGGCAGTGACAACGAGACTGAGCGGGCGCTCTGGTGAAAGGCTTCCTCCAAAGAGAAGGGTGAGTGCCCACAGACCGATGAAGACACCCACAACCAACAGGGGAATCAGCGTGTACTCCCACAGGCGCGATTTTTGCCGGATGGTTTCTTTCAACAGTTCGATGATGGACGCCGACGCGGTCGAGCGCGTGCTCATATCGTTCTCTCCGTCGTATACTTCGTCGTATACTTCAAACTCGTGACAACTCCATTATAGCATGGGGAAATAGAGTTGCAACTCTCTTTTTGCTTGCGAGAACGTTGCAGTTTTGGGACAATGGCGAGTACATTTGGATTATGGGAACGGAAAGGTCGCTAGATCGCCATCGGGGGAGGCTAGTGGCGTGAGCCGGAAGCGTTCGTAGACGGCGACTGTCACTTTTTCCGGGCTTGCCTCGATGGTGTAGGGGTGTGGATCGAGCAGCGGGCCGTCACGGACGATCCACTTCAGTGTGGGCAATGCGCCGAGGCCGGGCTGGATGTCGTGCATACCAAGCCATACGCCATCCGCGCCGAACAATCGCACGCTGATGGCGTAATCGTCGACGATGGGCCGTGCCGTGCGCCAGCGCAGGTTGAGCACCAACGTTTCACCGCGCTGTGCTGCGTCGCTGCCGGTGAGCACCATCTCGTCGCCGAAGGGGGTGTAGCGCTCGCCGGGCGTGGGGACTGGCAACGCTAGACCCAGCCAGCGTGCCGGACTGCCATCAACTCGGGTGAAGGTCAGTTGCGGGCGTTCGTTGAGCGGAACGGCGACGCGCACCGTCTGGCAATTCCCTGTTCCCAGAGGGTGGACGAACGCGCGACTGTCACCGGATTGGACGACCAATGCCTGCCCGGGACCGCACCAGTGCAGGTAGGCCGTTGCACCTGCATCATTTGTGTTGTAATCGATGCCGCGCAGCCACGGCCCGCCGTTGGCGATGACGCCGGGCCAAAAGCGGGTCACGGGCAGTGTGGGGAAATCGCAGGCGCTCGCCAGTTCGGGCAAGGCGATGCTCCCCATATCCTGGAATGTGCCATCGGTCACTGTATACGCGCCGAGCGTCGGGTAAATGACACCCGTGCAGCGATCCACCGGCATTTGCAGAACGAGCTGGGTGAAGCGCACTTCACCCATGGCGGTGTCACTCCCCAGCGAGCGGTCGGTCTGCGCCAGCAGAGCGCCGTCTGTATCCCAGAGGCGGGCGGTGAAGGATGGTGGTGCATCGTGAGAAGCGCTCGTCCGCCACGCAAGGCGTAGCTCCACCTGACGACCCGGTTTGACCTCCCCGGTGATGCGATAGCCCAATACCTGTACTGTGCCCAGGTCGGCGTCCAGCGGTGTGAAATCCAGTCCTTCCGGCAGTGCCATAAGCGGTCGCCGGTAAAAGCGGAACCCGCCGCCCACCGGCGTGGACGTCCAGCCATCCCAGGTGTAGTTGTGCGTGGTGAAGAGTGCGCGGTCATCGGCGGCTTCAGCGCGCATGCGCCACACATCTTCGTATGCCTCTCCTGCGACCGGGTAAACGTAAGCCACCTCCACCTGCGGTCCCCACTGCTCGACGTGCTGCAACACCCACAACGGCGTCGCCCAATGCCAATCGGCGAGGATCAGCGCGTCTGGTTCCGCTGCCGCCGCATCCAGTAACGGCGCAGTTCTCTCGCGGATGGACGTGTCGGCAGCCAATACTGCGAAATCCGGTACGTGGAGGACGAGGCGCAGCAGCAAAACGCAATAGATCAGGAGTAAGGAGTAGGGAGTATGGAGTAAGAAAGGATTCGTGATTCGCGATTCATGATTCATGATTTGCTGATTCGTAATTCGTAATTTGCCATTTGCCATTCGCCATTTGCCATTCGCTATTCCACTCACGCCCAACCCAAACGCGAGCACCATCGGCACGTAGGCCGGCATCAGGTATTCGATGGTCTGGGGAGCGCGATAGGTGATGGTGACGAAGGTATGTAGCGCCCACGCGACGAAGAACGCTGCCGCCAGTTTGCCGTCGCGGCGGAGCAGCCATAACCAACTCAAGCCGGTGGCCACCAGAAAAACCGGCGGGAATTGCAGCCGGAAGAGGGTGGGGAGCAGCGGCAGTCGCAGGGCCAGGTCCGTGACGGTGGCGAAGGCGAACATATCGCCCTCGAAGCCGCGTGCCAGCACGTGATTCCAGAAGCCCGACCAGGTTGCCAGATCGCTGGGGGCGAGCAGGACATTGGCCATGCTACCCCGTAGGGGCAGGTAAAGCTGCGGGATGAACCACGCCAGCGCCGCGACGAGCGCGGCCTTCCACCAGCGGTGTGGTTGCACGAACAGGCGTGGGTCGATGAGCAACAAGTAAAGCGCCCATCCCACGGCGATGAAGACCAGCGAGGGGTGATGTCCCACGCCCAATCCCAGGGCCAGGGCCAGTTCAATCAGTGGCGGGATTTTCCTGCTGTGCGACTCAGTCTGCGCGGCCCGGTAACGCGCCAGCGCCAGAAAGCCCCATGCCACGAAAAGCATCGTTGGCATACGGATGTTGGCAATCGTCGCCTGCGCCCAGAAGGTGGACGCGCCGCCAAACAGCAGCGCCGCCGCCAACCCTCCGGCCTGCGCAGCGCGCGCTCTGAATCCCCACGCTGTGGCCCAGGTGCGCACGGCGGCGGCGATGAGCACGAGCGTCGTGGCTGCCAGTGCCGCGCTGAACAGGTTGACGCGGAAGACGGCTGCGCCTGCTGGGGTCAGCCGCATCCACAGCGCGCTGGCGACGGTGTAGAGTGGATACCCCGGCGGGTGTGCGATCCCCCACGTCGCCGCCGTGAGCTGGAATTCGCCGCTGTCGGCCGGGAGCACATCGCGCGCGGTCGTTGCGGCGTAGAGCGCAAAGAAGGCAATCCAAAGTAGAAAGTAGACAGACAGTAGACGGGAGGGGAAAGGGGAACGGGGGGTATGGGAAAATCGCGCGCTGTGGTTGGGCGCGCGATTTTCCTGTATCGATGTGCGGTTGTCGGCCAAATCTTACTCCGACATCAGCTTCACAGCCCGTTCGGCAATATTCTCGGGGGTGAAGCCGAATTCCTCCTTGAGGCGCTGGTAGGGCGCTGATGCGCCGAAGCGGTCGAGGCCGATGATGTCACCGTAGCTGCCCACGTAGCGCTCCCATCCCAGGGGGACGCCGACCTCGATGGCCAAACGCTTGATCACGTCGGTGGGCAAGACGGTGTGCTTGTAGAACAATGGCTGCTGCTCGAAAAGCTCCCACGAGGGCATGCTGACCACGCGCGCACCGATGCGGTGTTCCTGGAGCAGTTTCTGCGCCGCCAGCGCATCGGCGACTTCGGAGCCGGCGGCGATGAGGATGATGTCCACGCGATCAAGCGGCGATTCGCTGAGGATGTACGCGCCGCGCGCCACGCCCTGCATTGCCTGATCGGCGGTTTCTTTCATAGTGGGGAGCTTCTGCCGGGTCAGCGCCAGAGCTACGGGGCCGGTCTTGTGTTCGAGCGCGACCTTCCACGCGGCAGCGGTCTCGTTGGCGTCCGCTGGGCGGATCACCGTCAGCCCGGGGATGAGGCGCAGCGACATGACGTGCTCCACCGGCTCGTGCGTGGGGCCATCTTCACCGACGTAGATCGAATCGTGCGTGAAGACGTAGATCACGGGCAGCTTCATAATCGCGGCGAGGCGCACTGCCGGGCGCATGTAATCCGAGAAGACCATAAACGTGCCGCCGAAGACCTGCAGCCCACCGTAGAGTGCCATCCCGTTGAGGAGGCTGCCCATCGCGTGCTCGCGCACGCCAAAGTGGAAGTTGCGGCCCAGCGGATTCTCCTTCGAGAAGTCCTCGAAGCCTTTCAGGTACGTGTTGTTGGACGGCGCCAGGTCCGCCGAACCGCCGAGCAACTCCGGCAGGGCGGGTGCAATGGCATTGAGCACTTTCCCGGAAGCAGCGCGGGTTGCCATCGCGCCATCGTCGGGGCGGAAGTGTGGGACGGCCTTTTCCCAATTCGCGGGCAGTTCGCCCTTGAGAACGCGCTGTAACTCGGCAGCTTCCTCAGGGTACGCGGCCTCGTAGCCGGTGAGCAGGTCGCGCCACTTAGCTTCGGCGCGCTCGCCTTGTGGGACGGCGAGCCGGTAGTGCGCGATGACGTCGTTAGGGACGAAGAACGGCTCCTGCGAAGGCCAGCCGAATCCGTCTTTGGCGAGGCGGATTTCTTCATCACCCAGTGGAGCTCCGTGCGCTTTTTCACTGCCTTGCATATTCGGGCTGCCGTGGGCGATATCGGTGGTGCAGGCGATGAGGTGTGGTCGCTCCTTCTCAGCTTTGGCCGCACGGATGGCGGCGTCGATGGCGTCGATGTCGTGCCCGTCGACGGCCTGCACGTGCCAGCCGTAGGCGCGGAAACGCGCTTGCACATCCTCGGTAAAGGCGAGGTCGGTGGAGCCTTCGATAGAAATGCTGTTGTCGTCGTAGAAATAGATCAGGTTGTCCAGCCCCAAGTGCGCGGCGAGGGAAGCGGCCTCGTGGGAAAGGCCCTCCATCATATCGCCATCGGAGACAATCGCGTAGATGTAGTGCTCAAAGAGCGCGAAATTGGGCCGGTTGAAGCGCGCCGCCAGATGTTTCTGCGCAATCGCCATCCCGACGCCGTTGGCGAAGCCCTGTCCCAAGGGGCCGGTCGTTGTCTCGATCCCGAGGTCGAGATCGTATTCGGGATGGCCCGGCGTTTTGCTCTCCCATTGACGGAACTGCTGTAAGTCTTCCATCAACATGGGATACCCCGTGAGGTGTAGCAGGCTGTAGAGCAACATCGAGCCGTGTCCGGCGGAAAGGACGAAGCGGTCGCGGTTGGGCCAGCGCGGATTGCGCGGGTTGTGTTTCAAGTGACGTGTCCATAGCACGTAGGCCACGTCGGCCATGCCCATCGGCATGCCGGGGTGCCCGGACTTGGCCTTCTGGACGCCGTCCATCGCCAAAACGCGCAGGGCGTTGATACAGTTTTGATCTAGGTTTGTTTTTGGCATTGAAAATCCCTCCTGGTTGTCGTTGTGTTTTTTATCAGCAGATTTAGCAGATCGAGCAGATTTTTCTGTTTCCAGCGTGCAATCTGCTAAATCTGCTGGCAAATTAGAGATTTGTCCCGCACACCATTTCCATAATGAGTTCGGTTGGGAAAATTAACGTGTCTCCGGCGGCCTCCGCCTCGGCGACGGCGGTTTTGATCCGCTGTACGCCCGCCGCGTAGGCCGCATCGCTCAACAAGGCGAGTTGTGACGCCGCGTGTTTCTGCAGAAACGGGTCGTCAAGCACAGTTTCGCTCGTTTTGTGATCGATGATGCGTTCGACCGGCCGGCGCTCGACCTTTTGGAAACCGGCAGCGCGCATCCAGTCTAGCACGGTTTCCCACGATGGAAAGCGCGCCAGATCGGTTTCGTACGTTCCTGGAAAGTAGTCGTAGACGTACCAGGTTTCTCGCCCAATGTGCGGGTCCATACCGATGACCGCCAGTGCGCCGCCATCGCGCAGCACACGCCGCGCTTCCCGGATGAACGTCTGCTGCCCGTCCATATGGTGGATGGCATTCACGCAGTAGACGAGATCGAAGGTGGCATCGGGGAAAGGCAGAGCTTCGCCGCGTCCACGGGTCAGCTGCAATTGCATTCCTCGGGCATGAGCCTGCGCCAACATCCCCTTGGACGGATCAAGGCCATAGCCTTGCTCAGTGAGCGCCCGAAGTCCCGCCAGCCAGCGCCCGGTCCCGCAGCCGGCTTCCAGGATCGTCTGTGCGTCGAGACGGTGGACCATGTCGGTCAGCGCGCGCGCAGTGGCCGGCCGGTCGTGGTCGTCTGAGAAACGCTGGTTGTACGTTGGTGCGAGGGCGTCGTAATCTACATGCGTATCTTTCATCCCTGGATTCTTCAAGAGACATATTTTCGATCAGCAGATTGAGCGGATGAAGCAGATTTTCACGGAGAAACTAAAAATCTGCTCAATCGGCTTAATCTGCTGACTGGGTTTCCATATTTGCCAACGCGCGCAAAGCCACGGTGACGCGGCGCGGCGATTCGGTGAGCAGGCCGATGTCCTCCCAATATTGTCCAAGCCGCGAAAGCACCCGCCGCGAGATGCGTTCCCTGAAGGCCTCGTATAGTTTGCTGAGTGTGAAATAACCGTTCAATTCATCGAACGCGTAGGCGACGAGTTCGCGTTCCAGCGCGTTCAGCTCCGGGAACGACGCCGGTGGCCGCACCTGGGGATCGATGATGGCTGCCGACAGCATTTCCATCCAGAGGATGGCATCGTTGATCAGCCGTCCCATTTGGAAGTAGAGGCGGTTCGACCATTCCGCTTCGCCGTCCAGGTCGTGGATGAAGGGTGGGGAATCGACCAGTGTGCCGTACGCAGCGAAAGGGAACTCGGCGGCGTTGAAGAGCCCGACCGTCGGTGTGACGGCCTCGGCGCGTAGGATATCCCAACGTTGCTCGGTCACGGTGAAGTCCACCTCGAACGTGATGAGGACGCCGCCGGCCAAGCGCCAATACCAGCGCGCGCCGATGCGTCCCTGATAGCCCGGAATACGTGCGGCGATGCTGTCGAGGATTTGATCCGCCAACCGCAATGTCTGGTGTGAAGGGTAAAATCGAGCCATGAGTGTATCCTTCCGTGTTATTAAGACTCTATCCAAAAATCGTGCTTGCGAGCGTCGCTAATGCATCAACGGCGAATTTTCGGATAGGTTCTAAGTGAACTCTTTCAGTGCCAGTATCTCGTTCACCCGTTGCTCTTCTTCCTCACGGGTGGCAATTTCGCCATCGAGACGCGCGGCGCGAAGCGTCTCGAAGATCTGACGGTATACCGGGCCGGGCGGCAAGCCCAGCTCTTTCAAGTCCTTGCCATTTATCTCGCATTGGACGTGACGCCATTCGCGGGCATAGCGTTCTAGCTTGGCTTTGATCGTGGGATTGTCACTCGCCAGCCAGCCTAAAGGAAGCAATTCATCTGGTAGTGGTTCCAGCAGTGCTACGATCTGGCTAGGGCGCTCCAAAGTCTCCAATTCCGGCAGCGTCTGGCGCAGAAGTGGCAGGGCGCGCAATCCATTGCTGATACGGCGCGGGATCAGCAGGCGTTTGATCAGGCGCTCCACTGCCTCGGCCGTCAGCCGGTAGAGGAACAATCCCCAATAGAAGAAATCGAGTTCATGCGTCGCTTCGTGTGAGGCCGGATGCGCGGCGTCGATGTTCCACAACGCTTGATTCTCGGGCTCGCGCAACCGGGCAAAACGCTCGTGCAACCATGCGTCGCTGATCAGTTCTGAATCGATGTGAGCGAGCGCGCCGAGGGCCTGGAGCCGGTCGAGTGCGGCCTCCGGCTTCGCCTCGCGGAAGATCAAATCGAGTTCGTGCCGGATGCGCCCGCCGGTGATGCGATCGAGCATCGGCAGCGCGTTGGCGATCAGGCTCTCGCTTTGCTGATCCAGATGGAATCCCAGGCGCGCCTCGAAGCGCGCGGCGCGCAAGATGCGGGTGGGATCGTCGATGAAGCTGAGGCTGTGCAGCACGCGAATCACGCCATCCTCGAGATCGGTCTTGCCACCGTAGAAGTCCAGCAGTTCGCCCCAACGTTGTGGATCAAGGCGGATGGCGAGCGTGTTGATGGTGAAATCGCGCCGGTGTAAGTCCTGCTTGATCGAACTACGTTCTACCAGCGGCAGTGCCGTCGGATGTTCGTAGAATTCCGTCCGCGCCGTCACCAGGTCGATATATTCGGGAAGGGATTGAGGAATTGGAGATTTGGAGATTGGAGATTGGAAATTGCTGTTGCCCCATTCCCCGTTTTCCATTTCCGATTTTCCATTTCCGACTTCTAATTTTCCCCACAAATCCGGCGGCAGCGTCCACTTTACCGTCCCAAAGCGGCTATGGGTGTGGATTTCGCCGCCGAATTTCTTTGCCAGCGCCTTGCCGAGTGTGATGGCGTGCCCTTCGACGACAATATCGACGTCCACGAGAGGTTGGCCGAGTAGAAGATCCCGCACGATCCCGCCGACAAAATAGACGTAATAGCCTTGCTGCGCGGCCAACTCGCCGATCTGCCGGATCAGTGCCAACAGCGGCGCGGGGAAATACTGCTCCATGCGGCGGATGATATCCTGTTGCGCAGCATTGGCCTCCGAGAGGGGGAGCCGGATCAGATCGGTGCGCGTCACTACGCCGATGAGTTGTCCTTCTTCGACGACCGGAATCTGGCCCCACCCGGTCTGGATCATCAGCGCGCGCACCCGTTCCACCGAGTCTTCCGCTGAGACGCTCACCGCGCCGTGCTGCATCACGCGTTCTACCGGTTGGTGTTCCCACTGGTGCTGCCTGGCCCGGTCTACCGCGTTGCGGGTCACCAGCCCCAAAATATCGCCTTTGGGACCGACGACAGGGAAGCCTTCGTGACCAGTACGCAGCATGAGTTTGGCGACAACGTGAATCGGCTCGTTGGGGCGCACGGTGCGCACGCCGAGCGACATCACCGTCCGCACTTTGACGCGCGGGCGCACGAAGTCGGGAAGCAGGTCGCGCAGTTCGGCGAAGACATCGACGGCGTGACGGTGGCGGATGAGTGCAGCGGCGGCGCGATCATGCCCGCCGCCGCCGAAGTTTTCAGCGACTTCGGCCACGTTGATGTCATCTGTGCTGCTGCGAGCGACGAGTTGCGTGTTGCCGCTGATTTCGACGAGTACAAACAGCGCCGAGGGATCGAGTAGGTCGCGCAGTTTGTGTGCCAGCGTTGAGACTTCCTCGTCGGTGTTGGGTGGTGATTTCGCCCAGCTTAGAACTACCGGATGCCCGTCGATCTCCAACGTCTCGACGTGCTCTTTGAGTGCTTCATAGATCGTTTGTTGTGTAGGCGTGAGGGGATGCTCCAGAAATTCTGTGGCGATTTCAAGGTTCGCCCCTTGCTCTACGAGCCAGGCTGCAGCGCGAATGTCGCGAGACGAGGTGGCTGCGTAGGTGAGGCTACCGGTATCTTCGTAGATGCCGGCGAGCATCAGCGTGGCCTCGATGCGGGAGACGGGCGTCAACCGTGCGGAGAGCGCCTCGACGAGCAAGGTGGTCGCCGCTCCCAACATCTCACCCTGGAAGCGCCAGCCCACCGGCAGAACCTCGGGCGGCGTGTGGTGGTCGATCACGAGCACATCTTTGATGTCCTTGCTCATGCCACGCACGTAAGTGAGGCTCTGCGTATCCACCAGAATGACGCGGTGAACGTGTTGTCCACGGGGAAGCGTGTCCGGATCAACGAAGGGCAGACCCGCGCCGTAAAGTGCCAAAAAGGACTGCACGTTGCCATTGATGCGGCGCGGCAGTACTGGGTGCGCGTTAGGATATAGCTTGTGCGCGCCCAGCAAGCTGGCAATCGCGTCAAAATCCGCATTTTCGTGGGTTAGAATGATGTGCATATGTTGATTATAGCATGAGTTGATTTTCTGTTATAATGGGGTTCTAATGTGAATCTCATTCTGTGAACAAAGGCGGCCTGAAACGATGAAGCGCTATAAAGTGATCGTCAATCCCATTTCTGGGCGCGGCAACGGTGAACAGTCTATCCCGCTGATTAAGCCTTTGCTGGAACAGCATGGCCTGTCTTACGATCTGGTGCGCACCGAACGCCCTGGTCACGCGATTGAGCTGGCACAGCAGGCCGCTGCGGACGGCTACGATGTGGTTGTCGCCGCTGGTGGTGATGGGACGTCCAACGAGGTGGTGAACGGGCTGATGCAGGCCAGGCAGGCCGGGGCCGAAGCGGCGATGGGCATCTTGTGTGTCGGGCGCGGCAACGACTTCGCCTTCGGCGCGGGTATCCCGCTTGCGCTGGAGGCCGGGTGTGACGCGCTGGCTGCGGATCGTCGCCGTCTCATCGATGTGGGGTGGGTGGAAGGTGGCCTGGTTCCGCAGGGGCGGTACTTCGGCAATGGAGTGGGCATCGGCTTCGATGCAGTGGTGGGTTTTGAGGCGCTGAAGATGAAACGACTCAGCGGTTTCCCCTCGTACATCGTCGCGGCGCTCAAAACCGTCTTCCTGTACTATCGCGCGCCGTTGCTGCGCATCGAGTATGGTGCTTTCACGGTGACGCAGCCTTCGCTCATGGTTTCGGTGATGAACGGGCGGCGTATGGGCGGCGGCTTTATGATGGCCCCGGAGTCCAGTCCCGATGATGGCCTTTTCGACTTGTGCCTTGCGGCGCACGTGAGCCGCGCGCGCATTTTCCCGCTCATACTGCGCTTTATGCGGGGGACGCAGGCCACGCACGACGCCATCACCACCGGGCGCGCAGAGCACGTTACCGTGACGGCAGTGGAGGGTGTGCTGCCCGCCCATGCCGACGGAGAAACCATCAGCATTGAATCACGAGAACTGACGATGCACATCCTGCCGCGCCAGCTTGCGGTCGTTAGCCCGGAGGCAGGATGATGTTGATGCAGTGGTTGGTCAACACGACGCTTAAGAGCCTGACTGATGTCATCTGCCGTGTGGATGATGCGCAACTGGCGCGTGTTCCACAGCACGGGCCGTTGATCGTGGTGGCGAATCACATCAATTTCTTGGATGCGCCGGTGCTCTTCTCGCGCGTTCATCCACGCCGGGTGACGGGCTTTGTAAAGGCTGAAACCTGGCAGAATCCGGCGTTGGCCTTGTTGTTCGACACGTGGAAGACGATTCCGTTGGAACGCGGCGAGGCCGACGTAGGGGCGTTTCGTGAGGGATTGGCGGCGCTACGAGCCGGTGCGATTTTGGCGGTGGCTCCCGAGGGCACACGCAGTGGGCACGGACGTTTGCAACGGGGCCGTCCTGGTGTGGTGCTGCTGGCACTGCGCAGCGGCGCGCCGATTTTGCCTTTGGTGTACTATGGTAGTGAGCGCTTTCACGATAACCTTCGCCGTCTGCGCCGTACTGATTTTCGCATCGTCGTTGGACAACCGTTCTACCTTGACGCGCGCGGGATCAAAGTGACGCAGGCGGTGCGCCACACGATGGTCAAAGAGATGATGTACCAGATCGCCGGCTTGCTCCCGCCTGATTATCGTGGGGTCTACGCTGACATCAACACCGCCACCGAACATTACTTGCGCTTTCCCGAAGGCAGCGCCAGCAACCTTCCGTCTCAACGGGCAATGCCAACGGATTGAACGAATTAACAGCTTTCAACCTGTAACTTGTAACTCTTCCCGAAGGAGTGATCGATTATGCCATTGAAACTCTACGATACCTACACCCGCTCGGTGCGCGAATTCGAACCGCTGCATCCGCCGGAGGTGGGGCTTTATACCTGTGGGCCGACAGTCTACGATTATGCACACATCGGCAACTTGCGTACGTATATCTTTGAAGATGTGCTGCGCCGCGCGTTAGTCTTCAACGGCTACACCGTCAAGCACGTGATGAACATCACCGATGTGGGCCATTTGACCTCAGATGCCGATACCGGTGAGGATCGCATGGAGAAAGGCTCCCGGCGCACCGGCATGTCCGCGTGGGAGATTGCCGAGTTGTATACGCAAGAGTTCCGGGCCGATATGGAGCGTCTGAACATCCAGGAACCGACGATCTGGTGCCGGGCCACCGATCACATCGCCGAGCAGATCGAGACCGTTCGCTGCATTGAGGAAAAGGGCTTCACCTACCGCACGTCGGACGGTATCTACTTCGATACGTCGAAGCTGCCGGATTACGGGTACCTGGGCCGGTTGGACATCGAGGGGCTGCAATCCGGCGCGCGCGTGCATCGCGGTGAGAAGCGCAACGTCACGGACTTCGCGCTATGGAAGTTCAGCCCGCCCGACCAGCAACGCCAGATGGAGTGGGATAGCCCGTGGGGGGTGGGGTTCCCCGGCTGGCACATCGAGTGCTCGGCAATGTCCGCCAAATATTTGGGGCCGTTCTTCGACATCCACTGCGGCGGCGAAGATCATATCACGGTGCACCATCCCAACGAGATCGCGCAGACGGAGGCGTGCTACGGCACGCGCCTTGCGAACTTCTGGCTGCACGGCTACTTCCTGCAGATTGACCGGGCCCGGATGGGCAAGTCGGTGGGCAATTTCCTGCGCGTGCAGACGTTGATCGATGAGGGCTACGATCCGCTGGCCTATCGCTTTATGTGCCTGGGCGCGCATTACCGCTCACGGTTGAGCTTCACGTGGGAGGTGCTGGATGGCGCGAAAACGGCGCTCAACCGGCTGCGATCGGCAGTGTACGGGTGGGGTGCACCTGGTACGGTGGACGAAGATTACATCGACAAATTTGCGGAGCACATCAGCGACGATCTGAATATGCCGCGCGTGCTGGCGCTGACGTGGGATCTGGTCAAGAGCGACTTGCCCGACGCGACCAAGAAGGCGACAGTCCTTTTCTTCGATCAGGTGATGGGGTTGCGATTGGCGGAATGGGAGCCGGTCGAAGTGGCGATCCCCGACGACATTATGGCGCTGGTCGAACAGCGCGCGGTCGCTCGCAAGGAGAAGCGCTGGCAAGAGGCCGACGCCCTGCGTGACCAGGTAGCTGAGGCTGGCTACGAGATCGAAGATACGCCGCAAGGTCCACGCGTTCGCATACGTACCTGACGCCGCAACCTGTTCGTGTGCGCTGCGTACATACATTTATTGGGTTCGCAAAACTGTGAACGTGTAACTCGTAACCTGAAACTGCATTCTAAAGGAGGGCAATGCAATGAAGAGTCATGTGATTGATTACCAAGTCTATGGAGATGACCTACAATTCGTCGAAATCGAACTGGATCGCGGTGAAACCGTGATCGCTGAAGCCGGTGCGATGGTGTACATGGAAAGTGGCATCAGCTTCGAGTCGAAAATGGGTGATGGCTCTAAGGTCAGTTCCGGTTTCTTCGACAAGGTGCTGGATGTGGGCAAGCGTGTTATCACAGGTGAGTCACTCTTTATGACGCATTTCACCAGTGGTCGCGAAGGCAAGCGTCACATCGCTTTTGGCGCGCCTTATCCGGGCAGGATTATCCCGATCGACCTCGATGATGTCGGCGGTGAGTTGATTTGCCAGAAGGATTCGTTCCTCTGCGCGGCGATGGGGACCGAGATCAGCATCGCTTTCAACAAGAGGATCGGCACGGGATTGTTTGGTGGCGAGGGCTTTATCCTGCAGAAGTTGCGCGGCGATGGGATGGTTTTCATCCACGCGGGTGGCACGATTGTAGAGAAGCGCCTGGAGAACGACAAAATTATGGTTGACACTGGCTGTATTGTCGCTTTTGAGAGCCAGATTGACTACAACATCGAGCGCGCAGGCAACCTTAAGTCGATGATCTTCGGCGGTGAGGGGCTTTTCCTGGCAACATTGCAGGGAACGGGGCGCGTGTGGATTCAGTCACTGCCGTTCTCGCGTCTGGCCGACCGCATTATCAAGTCTGCACCACAGATGGGTGGGAAGCAAACGGATGAAGGCTCGGTCGTGCGTGGCTTGACCAAGCTGATGGGGAGTTAGCGCACTGAGGTTGATGCAGTGCACGGAGTGGTGGGCGTAAACCGCCGGAGTTATTTGGATTCCGGCGGTTTTCTCATGGCGTTCTGCCTCGTGTGGCAGGTTGCCCGGTAACTTCTTACTTGAGTACTTATCCCCTTCTGAAACGCACCCTCTCGCTTGGGAACATTGCGGATTTTCTTAAATATAATATAATATTATATGATTTATAAATTTAATACTGACAACTTGGGAGGATGTAATGCGCGCCAAATACTATACAGTTTTGTTGGTGATTCTGATGAGTGTGCCGTTGGTGGGCTGTGCCACACCTGCACCCGCTGCACCGAATGTCGATGTGCAACCGACATCGGCATCCATGTCGGCACCGGCGGCGAAGCCACTGGCGTTGCCGGCGGATGTGACACCCAAAATGGTGGAAGAACTGCGTGAAACCGGCGCGATCGCCATCATTGACGTGCGGGAACCGAGTGAGTATGCCGAAGGCCGCATTCCCGGTTCGACGTTGATCCCGTTAGGTGAACTGGCGAATCGTACGGACGAAGTGCCCACAGATGTGCCCGTGGTGATGGTCTGCCGCAGTGATAATCGCAGCGCCCAGGCTGTGCAGATCTTGCAGAAAGCGGGCTTCACGAACATCCACAACATGACCGGCGGTATGATTGCGTGGAGCCAAGCCGGTTACTTAGTCGAGGCGGACCGTTAAGAAGCCGAGTTGTATCGGGCAATTTGCTGTTCGATGAAGGTTCGCGATGCCCGTAGGGTGTCCAGATTTTCGACGTTAGCCAGCTCGATAATCAGCGGGCCACTGTAACCGACGGTGTGTAGTGTGTGCAGAATAGCACGCCAGTCGAGTTTGCCTTCGCCAAGCGGTAAGTGACGAGGCCCGGCAGGATCGTAGTCGGCAAGATGTACCGTCGTCAGTCGCCCGTTCATCGCGTGGATCAGGGTGGCGGGATCCGTGCGCGTTTCACCGGCCTGGAAGCTGTCGAAGGTGAAGCCTACCGGAACACCGTGCTCATCGATAGTGCGTATCTGCTCCGGCGTGCGTAAGTAGCACCAGCTCACGTTTTCGAGGCACAACTTCACACCCGCAGCGCGCGCCTGTTCGGCGGCCCAGGTCGTACTGTCCAGGAACCGTTTGACGAACGCGGGATTTTTGAATCCAAAGCGGATGCCATGCCACGTGAGCGCCTGCGCTTCCAGACGGGCAGCGATGTCCAATGTGTGTCGGAAACGCTCGCGGGCTTCGTGCAACATCCGTGGGTAGGGTGACCATAGTTCGAAGAAGTCATTGTGAAGATGCAGTGAGTGGACGCGTATCCCAAAGGCACGTCGGCGTCCATCGAGCGTTTTGCCAAAGGCAGGCGTGTATTCCTCCCGGGTCTGCAGAAAGACTTCCGCGACCGGAAAGCCGAGTTGACCGGCAGCGGTTAGCGCATCTTCGGTGAGATAGTTTGGATAGAGTGCCGCTGTCGAAACGCCGATTTCTGGTTGGTACATTCGACCTCCATAAACAATCAAAGCTAACAGCAAACCCTTCGAGTCTATGCTCGAAGGGTTTTTACCTGGCGTATTGTAACCGTGATGCAGCGAGCGTCAATTGCGTTGTCGCCAAGAGTCCAGAAAAATGCCGGTGTCATTTGACGGAATTCTCTTGCCGCGTTACCATGGGTATATGGGCAACGTCGCCACGCGCTTACTCTCATTGATTTTGCTTTTGCAGTCGCACGCCACCTGGAAAGCGGCGGACCTCGCCGACGAGTTGGGCGTCTCCGAGCGGACCGTGCACCGGTATATGGGGATGCTGGAAGAGTTGGGGATTCCGCTCTACTCCGAGCGCGGTCCGTACGGTGGGTTCGCGCTGGTGCGCGGATACAAGTTGCCTCCGTTGATCTTCACGGCGGAGGAAGCCACCCTGCTGTACATGGGCGCAAACCTGGTCGGTGAAGTGTGGGGCCAGACGTACAAGGACGCCGTCACGGCAGTCACGGCCAAACTCGATAACGTCCTGCCCGACGATTTGCGCCACGAGGTGGCGACCGCGCGACAAAGCCTGGTCATCAGCGGCTTGACGGCGCGGGATTACCGTCCCTGGGAGCCGACCATCCACACGCTACGCGAGTGCATTATGGGGCGGCGTTGCGTGCGCCTGATCTACCAGAGCTTCGCCCTTGAGGAAACCTGCCGCGACATCGAGCCTTACGCGCTGACGTTCCACGGCGGACTGTGGTACCTGGTGGGATTTTGCCGTCTACGCCAGGCCATGCGCACATTCCGTGTAGACCGCATCCAGCGTGTGACGCCGCTGAAGATACCCTTTACGATTCCGCGCGATTTCTCAGCGCGCGACTACATCACCCAGACGCTGAGTTTTGAGCAGAACTACACCGTCATCGTGCACGTCGCTGCCAGCGTTGCTCCCCGTATCCGCGAGCGTCACGGCCATTGGATGGAGCTAACCGAGCACCCGGATGGCTCGGTTACAGCGCAGTTCGGCACCTCCACGCTAGAGTGGGCGACGGGATGGGTGCTCAGTTATGGCGAACCCGTGCGCGTACTTGAACCACCGGAGTTAATCGAGCGCGTGCGTGCCGCAGCCGAGGCTATTCTCCAGCAGTATGCATGAGCGCTGGCACGTTGCAACGTGCTAACGTGCTAACGCCTCAACGTTCAAACGGCTTTTCAGATACGAGATAGCGAAGGTGAGGAACGCAACCGCCAACGGGCAGCAGCCTTCGACGGGGCGTAGATCACTGCACAGCAGGCTGCCGAAGCGTTCCTCAACGGCTTGGCTGAAGCTGCTCGTGAGCGGCCGCAACATCTGGCGGTGCAGTCCGTTTTGCGCTCCCCACACGCCGACGAACATCAGCGCGCCGGAGATCAAGCCGCACAGATGTTCCACGCCGCCTGCGCCGGGCATACACTGGGCCGCATCGATGACTTGTTGCACCACCTGGGTTTCAAACACCTCGGAGAGTACGTGCAGCACGGTCATCGCACAGTTGTTATCTCCCGTCGCGAAGTACGTGGTGACGCGTTGTTGTATGAATGTTTCCAAATTGTCGTTAACGTTCACAATACACCTCACTGGATTATGATGCCATTTACGCTTTCCCAGTGTACGCAATCCCGTTATGGAGGCAAGTAGGGACATAGCATTGCCGTACCGTACTTGGTCAAGCGCGAGCAACTTTGGGGAGCCCTTTTTATTACTTGACGTAGCTTGCCGAAATCTAAAGTTCGGGGTAGTATGAAAAATATGGAAAAGTCTCACGTTCTGGTGGTAGGTGCTGCATGCTCGACCGACGACATTGCTGGAATGTTGCGCACTGCCGGTAATCTTGCGGTGAGCGTGGTGGCAGTCGAAGATGGTCTCCAGGCTGTTGAGGAGGCCACACCAGATATAGTTGTGATGGATGTTGCCCCGGGTAGCGCGATGGAGAGTTTACAGGTTGGCGAAAAGTTGCGCGCTGGCCAAGACATCTCAGTGATCTATCTCGTTGAAGTCGATGATGCGCGTCTCTTGCAGCGCGCCGGTATCGCCGCTCCTCATGGTTATCTGCTCAAACCTGTTCGTGCGCCTGAGTTGAGGGGCGTGGTTGAGGTAGCGCTGTACCGGCGTGATATGGAACGACAACTGGCCGAGCGGGAGGCGAGTTATCGCGGCCTCTTTGAGGATGCGCCTTTCTCTGTGTGGGAAGAGGATTTCAACGCGGTCAAAGCCTATCTGGATGCGTTGCCAGTTGCCGGTGTAGATGATTTGGAACGTTATTTGTACGATAACCCAGAGGTGGTGCAACACTGCATCTCCCTTGTCAAGGTGGTGAACGTCAACCAGGCTTCGGTAGAGTTGTTCGGCGCCGCAGATAAAGCCTCGCTGTTACAAGGGATAGACAAGCTCTTTGTCAAGCAATCTCTGGCGTCTTTCGCCGATGAGTTGGTCGCTTTCTCTCGTTGGCAGAGGCGTTTCGAGAGTGAGATTGTAGGCCGCAAATTGGACGGCGAATTGATCGACACACTATTTCAGGCTACACTCGTCTCCGGTTACGAGGAAACGTGGGGTAAGGTCTTCATTATGGCGACCGAAATCACGGCGCGTAAGCGTGCTGAAGCGGAGCTGGTGCAAGAACGGCAGTTGCTACGCGCTGTGATTGACAATCTACCTGACGCTATCTACACAAAAGACTTGCAGGGACGCAAAACGCTGGCGAACCGTGCGGACCTTGACAATATGGGCATTGCAACGGAAGAGGAGGCGCTGGGAAAGACCGATTTCGATATCTTCCCGTCCGAAGTTGCGACATATTTCGATCGTAAAGATCAAGATGTGTTTCGCACGGGGCAAGCACAGCTCAACCATGAGGAATACTTATGCAATCATGAGGGGCGCTGCGTCTGGTTGCTCAGCTCCAAACTGCCACTGAAAGATTCTACAGGTCAAGTCATCGGTTTGGTGGGGATTGGTCGCGACATCACCGAGCGCAAGCGCATGGAAGCGGAGCGTGAGCGCACAATTGCGTTGCTGCATCTTATCAATGAGAAGGATGATCTACACGATCTCGTGAGGGCTGTTCTGGAACTGTTACAACGTGAGTTGGGCTACGATGCGGTGGGCCTGCGTCTTCGACAGGGGGATGACTTCCCCTATTACGAGACGCGTGGATTCCTGTCTGAGTTTGTACAGGCCGAAAATTCTTTGTGCGCACTCGATCAGCAAGGCGAGCTGCTGCGCGACAGCACAGGCAATCCTGTGCTGGAGTGTATGTGCGGTAATGTCCTGTGCGGACGCTTCGATCCAGCCTTGCCCTTTTTCACCGAGCACGGCAGCTTTTGGACCAACAGCACCACCGCATTGTTGGCTTCCACCAGTGAAGCCGACCGGCAGGCATGCACGCGCAACCGGTGTAATGAGGCAGGCTATGAATCCGTGGCTTTGATTCCCTTGCGGGCGGCTGCCGAGACCATTGGCCTGTTGCAGTTTAGCGATCGCCGGACGGGTTGCTTTGATGCGCAGACCATCGCGTTTTTGGAATATCTGGCGGATAGCCTGGCTACAGCCATTGCGCACCGGCGCGCCGCCGCGGCGCTGCGCGAAAGCGAGGCGCGTTACCGTGGACTGGCGGATGCTACAACCGACGCTATCTATGGTCATTATGTGAGTGAAGACGGCATGCCTGGCGCGATCTTCGAGGTAAATGACGTGGCCTGTCGCATGCTGGGATATACGCGCGAGGAGCTTTTCCACATGCCGGTTGCTGACGTCGACGCACCTGAGTCCGATGTGGATATCCCGGCGGTGATGCGTGAGTTGGCAGAGGGCAAGGATGTGCTGTTTTCGCAGGTACATGTTACCCGTGACGGGCAGCGCATCCCAGTGGAGGTTCACGCGCGCCAGTCTACCTACCAGGGCAAGCCGGCGATTTTCTCCACAGTGCGCGATGTCACCGAGCGGCTACATGCCGAGGAGGAACGGCAGCAGGCCGAAGCCGCGTTGAAACGCAGCGCCGCAACGTTGCGTAGCATTTTCCGTGCGGCTTCGATCGGCATTGGTCTGGTTGCCAATCGAGTGATTTTGCAGGTGAATGACCGTATCTGTGAGATGACGGGATACACGCCGGATGAGTTAATCGGTCAGAGCGCTCGAATGTTGTACCCGACCGATGAGGACTTTGAGTACGTGGGACGCGAGAAGTATCGTCAAATCCACGAATATGGCACTGGCACGGTAGAGACGCGCTGGCAACGTAAGGATGGACAAATCCTCGATGTTTGGCTCAGCTCGACGCCTCTTGATCCGAATGACCTCTCCGCTGGGGTCACCTTCACCGTCCTCGACATCACCGAGCGCAAACAGGCGGAAGAAGAGCGTGAGCGTCTGCTGCGGCAGGTACAGGAACAGACCCGCCAGATGCAGCAGATTATGGACACTGTTCCTGAAGGGGTGCTGTTGCTGGATGCTGAATTATGCCTGTTGCTGTGCAACCCTTCAGCCCTGGCTTATCTGCCGGCATTGACGGAAACAGAGGTATGGGAAACCGGTCAAACGTTGACGGCGCTTGGCGGCCATCCCATCGCCAAATTGCTCAGTCCGCCGCCCCGTGGGCTGTGGCATGAGATTGACAAAGATCGGCGGCATTTCCAGATCACCGCCCGCGCTATTGAAACCGGTCCGATGACGGGGGGGTGGGTGCTGGTGCTCCGCGACGTGACCGAAGAATATGCTATCCGCGAAACGGTGCAGCGCCAGGATCGCCTGGCGACGGTGGGCCAACTTGCTGCCGGCATCGCCCACGACTTCAACAACATTCTCGCGGGCATCGTGCTCTACAGCCAGATGTCGTTGCGGACACCGGACCTGCCGTCGCAATTGCAAGAGCGCCTCGTCATCATTGCCAATCAGGCGCACCGGGCCGCCGATCTCATCAATCAGATCCTGGACTTCAGCCGCAGTACAGTGTTGGAGCGCCTTCCGCTAGACCTGATCCCCTTGCTCAAAGAGCAGGTCAAACTGTGGGAGCGCACCCTGCCGGAGAGTATTCGCGTCGAATTTGTCTATGGCGCGGATAACTACACGATTGACGCCGACCCCACGCGGATGCAACAGGTGTTTATGAATCTGGTGGTGAACGCGCGCGACGCGATGCCCGAGGGAGGGACATTGCGTATTGAGTTGACGCAGTTGCGTGTCACCAAACCAAAATACGCCCCGATACCTGATATGGCTGCGGGAGACTGGGTGCAGGTCACGATTTCGGATACCGGCTCCGGGATTCCCGAGGAAGTTTTGCCCTACATCTACGATCCCTTCTTCACGACCAAACCGGAGGGCAAAGGCACCGGCCTGGGATTGTCACAGGTTTACGGCATCGTCTCCAGCCACGATGGATTCATCGATGTGCATACTGAGATGAACGTTGGCACAGCCTTCTTTCTCTACTTCCCCGCGTTGGCATCGCTAGAATCGCCCGTCGTCGCTGAGTTCGGCGATTTGCTTCTGGGTCATGGAGAGACGATTCTGGTGGTGGAGGACAACGCCGCTGCCCGTGCCGCCATCGTCGCCAGCCTGGAATTGCTGAACTATCGCGTCTTGGAAGCTGAGAACGGCAAGGTGGCTCTGGAGATTTTCGCCGCACACCGCGAGGACATCGCGCTGGTGCTGAGCGATCTGGTCATGGCGGAGATGGGGGGCAAGGCGCTGGCCCAAGCACTGTACCAACTGGACCCGACGTTGTGTGTGGTCTTGATGACCGGCCATCCACTGACGGAGGAGCGCGAGATGTTGCGCGAGGCCGGCGTCGTGGCGTGGATCCAGAAGCCGCCAGAGCTCGGACTCCTGGCGGAGACACTGGCGCGGGCGTGCGCGGGTGCGTCTTTTTTGGACGGCTGATGCTACCAAGGTAGATGGTCCAGATCGACATTTCCGCCAGAAAGAATGATGCCGACCCGCTGTTCGTAGAATAGATCGGGATGTTCAAATAGCGCCGCTACTGGCACTGCCGATGAAGGCTCAATGATGATTTTCATCCGTTCCCAAATCAAGCGCATCGCAGCTACAATAGCCTCCTCACTCACGGTAACAATCTCACTTACATGCTCACGGATGATTGGAAAAGTCATATCGCCCAAGAAAGTGCGCAGACCGTCGGCTATAGTATAAGCATTTTTGGGTGGATAGATGCAGCCGTCTCGCAAAGAACGGGCGGCATCATCCACAGCCTCAGGTTCTGCGCCGATGACGCGGGTGCGTGGAGACAGAGCTTTTGCAGACAATGCTGTTCCTGCCAGCAACCCTCCGCCTCCAACCGGTGTCATTATGATATTCAAGCCAGGGACTTCTTGGAGTAGCTCCAATGCTGCCGTACCCTGTCCTGCAATCACGTGAAGATTGTTGGATGGATGGATGAAAACGGCTCCTGTCCGTTCGAGCACCGTTTCTAGCATCTGTTCTCTATCTAATGGTTTGGATCCAGCCCACACAATCTCAGCCCCGTAATCTTTTACAGCCGCTACCTTAACGGGCGGCGCATTCTCCGGCATCACCACTATAGCGGGTATACCTCGCAGTCCCGCTGCAAACGCTATGGCTTGTGCATGATTTCCCGAAGAGTGTGTAGCAACTCCGCGCCGAACTTCATCCTCAGAAAGCGCAAAGACGGCGTTACATGCGCCTCTAGCTTTGAAAGCCCCAATTCGCTGAAAATTTTCGGTTTTAAGGAATATCTCTGCGTTGGTCATTTCGTTGAGTGTTCTGGAGGTTAAAACTGGCGTGCGATGGATATGAGGGTGTATGCGACCTGCAGCTTCAACCACGTCATCAAAGACCGGTAGTGTTCTCATAATTTCTCCTAACCCGAAAAACCGGAACCAAGAGGGACTTCGGCGCTCGTTTTCTTGCTCATAGTGCAAGAATTCGCATTCCCACGATTATACAATGCTTCACATTGTGTTCAAGAGTTGGAGATGATCTCTGTTTGAGTAAAGAGAAACTCTGATGACTTGACATTCTCTCCTGTTTTCCTATAATAATAACTAAACAGTTAGTTATTATCTTGGATCAGGAAAGGTGTTGTGATGTCCCCCAAACCAGATGTCACCGCAATGCGCACCGCGCAGATTATTGAAGCCGCGACCACGGTCTTCGCCACCAAAGGCTTTGATGCCGCTACCATGGACGACATCGCTGCGGCTATTGGCATTAACAAAGCTACGATCTACCTCTATTTCGCTAGCAAGGATGCGCTAATCCACGCGATTGCCAAGCAACTCTTCGCCCAGGAACTCGCCGGTCTACAGGCCATCTGCGATCTGCCGGGCAGCGCTACAGAACGACTCACGGCCTATTACGAATCGCTCATTGCCGAAGAAGCCCAGGTGTTGCCGATGATGCCCATCCTCTACGATTTTTACGCCTTGGGGCTGCGCCGCGAGGATGTGCGTACAGTGATTACAGGTTTCATCCACCAACTGACCGGATTGCTCGAAGCTATTGTTCAAGACGGTATCGACAGTGGCGAGTTCGCACCGACGGACGCGCGCCGGGCCGCGCGCGCGCTAGATGCACTGTTGAGCGGCACGCTGCTGCACTGGGTTTACGCGCCGGAGGAGGTGGATGTCGCTGCGCAATTGCGCTACGGCGTCCGGTTGGTGTTTCGTGGATTGGTCAGTCATCTATAGCTAATAAAGGAGATCACAGATGAACACGAAAATCAGATCACTCGCAGTTTCTCTCGTCCTAGCCATGTTGCTCCTGGGCGGCGCGCTGGCGGTGCTCGGTGGACAGGGCGGCGGGACGCTGCCTGTGCGGGCGCAGAGTACCATGCGCTACGTTTCGGCCATCAGCGGCAACGATAGCGGGGATTGCGCGACGGCTGGCGCGTCCTGCCGGACAATTCAGTACGCGGTCGGGCAGGCGGCGGCTGGCGATGAGATTCGCATTGCGGCGTATGAAGTCGCGCTTGGCAGCGGCTTTCCGCCTACCGTTATCACGACCACAGCGCGCTACACGGGCAGCGGCGATAATGTCATCGCCCTGGCCAAAGCTCTCCACCTGCGCGGCGGCTACATCTACGAGCCAATGAGCGGCCTGTGGACGCCGGGCCTCACTCCTGCCCAGGTGGATGGCGAGGGGGTACGGCGTCCGCTCCACATCAGCGGCGTGACGGCGACGCTAGAGCTGCTGGCCTTTGTCAACGGAAGCGCCACACGCGGCGGCAACGTCTATGCCGAGAACGCTACCGTCACGTTCCGCGCCACGCCGGTCTTGAGCGGCGTCGCCACGTATGGCGGCGGCCTCTATCTCAAGAACTGCCGCGCGGATTTCGAGATCGGCGACCTGGGATGGGGCGATCTGCTGAACCTGGGCCTGCTACCGGTGCAGCACAATCAGGCAAATTACGGCGGTGGCGTCTACATAGATGAAGGGACGCCGCTGTTGAGCGGGCTATACGTCCACGCCAACACGGCCACTCACGATGGCGGCGGCTTCTATCTGGCGAGCGGCCAGCCCATCATCGCCGGGGGGATGGTGGTGGAAAATCATGCCGGGCAGCAGGGTGGCGGCTTCTTCCTGGGGAACAGCCCGGCGCGCATCGCCGGGATGCACGTTTACTCCAACACCGCCGCGGCCGGGGCCGGTTTCTACCTCGATGGGCCGTTCGCCTTCTCCGGGGATACCGTCCCCATCATCGCTAACAACTACGTGCGCCACAACGTGAGCGCAAACCAGGGGGGCGGCTTCTACTTTCGCCAGGCCATCGCCGGGTTGGTCAACAACGTCATCGCCGGTAACCAGGCTACCGGCGGCGCGGCGCTCTACCTCTGGGCCGCGTCGCCGCAATTCTTCCACAACACCCTCGCGCAGAACACCGGCGCCAGCGCCATCCATCTCACCCACAAACCGGCGCAAGTGTGGCCGCCCATCGTCCCCATCCCTAGCCGCCCGACGTTCACCAACACCATCGTCGCCAGCCATACCGTGGGCGTGGTGGTGGATGCGACCGGGCTGCCCGCGCCGTTGCAAAATCAGGCCACACTTTACGGGACGCTGTGGTACGGCAACGGGAGCAATACCGGCGGCGCGGGGCCGGTATTGCGGGAAGACGACGTGACCGGCGATCCGCGCTTCACCTGTACCGGGATGCCGCCCGCCTGCCTGAACCCGTACCACATCCTCACCGACTCGGCGGCGCTGGATGCGGGGGTGCCGGTCGCCCTGGCCCTGCCGGGAACCGACTTATTCGTGGACATTGATCTGGAGCAGCGGCCTTCCGGCGCGGGTTATGATATCGGCGCGGACGAGGTGGTGCAGGAGGGGCACAACGTCTGGCTGATCCCGGCCTTCTCCGCGCAGACCGTCCAACCGGGCGAGACGGCGACGCACACGCATTGGCTACTCAACACCGGCTCGCAGACGGACACCTACACGCTGACCCATCACAGCAGCACGGGCTGGGCGACGCTGCTGTCGGATTCGCCCCTCACGCTGGGGCCGCAGACCAGCGCGACGGTGCGGCTCGTGGTGAGCGCGCCGGTGGCTGCGACCTCCGGCCTGAGCGATACGACCATCCTCACAGCGACCTCGGCGCAGGCGCAGGCCAACGCGCTGGATGCGACCACCGTGCTCACCGGCGCGTTGGTAGATTTGGCCGTGCGCAAGCAAGCGGATGTGGAGCGCGTCACGCCCGGCGAGGCGGTGCGCTTCACCCTCACCGTCAGTCGCACTGGGGAATTGACTGGCACGCTGCAGCTCACCGATACCGTCGTCCCCACTGCTACGCTGGCGGCTTGGACGCTCCCCTCCGCGTGTGATGGGGAACTCGCTGCCGGGCGGATCACCTGCGCCTGGGCGCTGCCGCAGAAGGACATCTTCAGCGACACCTTCGATATCGTGATTACAACGACCGACACCTACACCGGGCTGCTGGTGAACACAGCCTGGGTGGGATCGAATCCGGCGGCGCTGGAACCAGACTACAGCAACAACGCGGATCAGGTGGTGGTGGCGGTCAGCCCGGAGCCGCCACCCTGCAATCCACCTGCCGGTGTCGAAATCACCGGCGCGCCCACTGCTACGCTGGCGATCCCGGCGACCTTCATTGCCACCGTCACGCCGCTTACCGACACCGCCCTCCTGCCGCTGACACCTCCACTCACCTACACCTGGGAAGCCAGCGGTTTGCCATCCCAAATCCACGTTATCGACACGCCGGTAGATACCGCCACGTTCACCTGGACGCGCGTGGGCGCGCAAACCGTCACTGTGACGGTGCAGGGTCCGTGTGGCGAACCGGTCAGCGATATCCACCCCATTATCGTGAGCGGCGGCCATCGCATCTACTTGCCGCTCGTTTTACGGAACTCGCCGTAGCATCGAGCGGAACGCTGGTATCTCGTTCGTACTATGGACGTGGATGCCACGTTCCCGTTCACAAAGATTTATCAAGGGGTTTCAACCGATTTTTTGCGATTCGCTATTTTCGAGGAGGTCAAGATGAACCCAAACATCAAGTTGCGTCGGGTTTTGCTGGCGTCGGTGCTGCTGCTGGTGTGGGGCACGGCCCAGAGCGCCGCCGCGCCACAGATGGGCGACGCGCCCCCTGACGCCTCCGCTTTGTTCATCGAAAACGCCGGCCAATTTCACGCGGACGCGCGCTTTTACGCCCGCGTTGCCGGGCGTGATGTCTGGCTGACCCAAACGGGTTTGTGGATCACGGCGATGGAAGATGGACAGGCCGTCAATCTTGAGATTCGCTTTCCTGAAACCAACCTCGTCCCACACCTGGAGCCGTTTGGCCGCCGGGAGACGGTGGTCAACTACTTCCGCACGTCCAACCCGCGCAACTGGCGCACCGGTATCCCCACCTGGAGCGGCGTGCGCTACGTGGGCCTCTATCCCGGTGTGGATGTGGAGATCGCTAGCGCACGGGGGCAGCTCGTCTGGCGGATGGTCTGCCGGGCGGATTGTCCCGCCATCCGCGCACAAGTCGATGACGAGGCAATCGCGACATTCCACACCCTCGGCGAAGATTTCGCGCCCTTGCCGGCAGCGGACGCGCCCCGCGTCCCCCACAATGACGCCGCCGGCCTCATCTACAGCTCCTATCTCGGCGGCAACGGCAGCGACGGGGTCTACGCCATCGCGGTCGATGACGCGGGCGCGGCCTACGTCACGGGACAGACATTCTCCACCGACTTGCCCGTCACGCCGGGCGTCGCCGATCCGGACACGAGCGGCAACGAGGCCTTCGTCGCCAAGGTCGCACCCGACGGCGCGAGCCTGGTCTACCTCACCTACCTCGGCGGCGCGAGTGTGGACTATGGCACAGGCATCGCCGTGAACGCGGAGGGCGCGGCCTACGTCGGCGGCTGGACCAACTCGGTCGATTTTCCGGTTACTGCAAATGCCTTCCAGCGCCAGCTCAAACTCTCCGGCAATAATCCCGATGCTTTCCTCGCCGTGCTCAGTCCCGATGGGACGCAGCTCCGCTACGCCACCTATCTGGGCGGACGCAACGATGACCGCATCGGCTACTTCAGCGAGGGTAATCCCATCGCCGTCGGTGCGGATGGCGCGATTTACGTCGTCGGTACCACCTTTTCTCCCGATTTTCCCTCCACGCCCAACGCCTTCGACCCCACCTACAACCAGTATCCCGACGCCTTTGTGACCGTCTTCGAACCGGATGGCTCGCTGCGTTATTCGACCTTCCTGGGCGGCAGCGATTCCAATGACTTTGGCGTCGGCATTGCCGTTGCTGCGGACGGGGCCGCTTACGTGGTGGGGAAGACCAACTCCGTAGATTTCCCCGTCACCGCGAGCGCCTTTCAATCCAGCCTGCACGACCTGTATTCTGATGACAGTTTCCTGACCGTGCTCACACCCGACGGCAGCGCGCTGCGCTATTCGACTTACTTTGGCGGCGCGGGGGGGGATGATAAAATCTACGGCGTCGCCGTGGGCAGCGACGGTGCGGCCTACGTCGCGGGCACGACCTACGCCTACGATTTGCCTGTCACGCCCGGCGTCCACAAGCCGATCTCGCCCAACGCCTATAGCGGGGATGCGTTCGTCGCCGTCTTCGATCCCGCGCGCAGCGCCGCCGGCTCGCTGCGCTGCGCCACCTACCTCGGCGGCGATACGGATCGGGATCAAGGCCATGACCTGGCGCTGAACGCCGAGGGTGACGTCTACGTCGTAGGATGGACGCGTTCCGCCGACCTGCCCGCGACACCGGGCGCGGTCCAGCCGGTCATCGCCGAATATTGGGATGCCTTCATCGCCGTGCTCTCCCCCGACTGCCGCGATCTACGCTATGCCAGCTTCCTCGGCGGCGACAATGGCGACAGTGGTTATGCCGTCGCAACCGGCCCGGATGGCAGCGCCTACGTCGCGGGTGTGACGTACTCGAACCGCTTTCCGACCACACCGGGCGCTTTCCAGGTGGCTTTTGGCGGTGGCGACGGCGCCTATCCTACCGATGGGTTCGTGGCCCGGATAGAGATTGAAACGTTGCGCACCATCACCGGCGAAGTGCGGGACGATAGCGGCAATCCGCTGGTGGGCATCGTCATCAGCACCAACGCCGGATACAGTGCCACCACAGCCGCCGACGGCAGCTACACGCTCGCCGACCTGCCTTCGGGCACGTACACCGTCACCCCCGCCGGCGGCTACCTGTGGACGCCGGAGGCGCGCGCGGTCACGGTTCCGCCGGATGCGATGGGGCAGGATTTCGTGGGACGCAACATCCACAAGACGGTCACGCCATCCACGTATCAGGGCACGCTGGTGCTCGGCGACCGGCTCACCTACACCGTGCGATTGGCCTTCCCCGATAACGCGCCGCGCAGCTTCTACGACGCCATTCCCACGCACACAACCTACGTCCCCGGCACGTTAAGCGGGCCGCTCGGCCTGGCCTACGACGCGGAGACCGACGCCATCACCGGACCGTTGAGCTTCACGGTGGGCGCGCCGTTCAGCGTGAGCTTCGCCGTCCAGTCGGGCATCGTGGGGACGGTGGGGTTTGCGCCGCAGATCACCAATCGGGCATGCTTCTATCCCACCGGCGAGACGACCGCCGCCTGTATTTGGTCGAACGAGGTACGGACGTTCAGCTACGCCGTCCAGGTCTACCTGCCGCTCATCGTGCGGGGCGGGCCTTAGTGCGGGCGAGACGCCCGCCGCCTGCGTTTGGTCGAACGAGGTGCAGACGTTCAGCTACGCCTTCCAGGTCTATTTGCCGCTCGTCGTGCGGGGCGGGCCTTAGTGCGGG
>JBNGDO010000040.1:0-34093 GCA_049975385.1 Anaerolineae bacterium
CAAAACTCCTTCCCCCCAAAATATGTAAATAATCACCGGAGCGAGGTAATTATATCATCCAGAGATTACCGGTCAATCAAAAGCGTCACAGGTTGTAGCAGCAGGCTATCTCGAATGACTTCCCCATCCCGAATCATCCACCGCTCCATCGTGTCCAGCCAGTAGGCCCCGGCAATCATAGTGTAGTCGCCGGCGGGGGCATCCCCCGGTATCGACAGAACGTGCCGCTGCACGATCACGTCGCCGGGCTGCCATTGCTCGATGGGGAAGCCCAGTCCATCGCCCACCGCCACGCCGGTTACATCCGGGCCGAGCAGATGCGCGAGCAGCGAGAGGGGACGTCCAGGCACCTCGCGGACGCGCCAATATGTTTGGAGGACAACGTCCTCTCCAGGCGCAGCGGCATCCGCATCGAGCGTGTAGCCCAGGAAATCCAACGGCCCATCGACGACGATCTTCGACAACTCTGTCTCGGGGGTTGGGGGTAATCCAGGCAGCCGGTACACCACGTAATCGATCTCGCCACTTGCCGACCGCAGCGTCACGTCAATCTCCGCTGTGGGCGGCGCCTCGACGTCCGGCGGCGCGATAAACAGCCCCGGTCGCTGTCCCACCGGATAGACAGACGTGGACGTACAATCAGGCCAAAGGAAGCGCAAGTCGGCCACATCCAGGCGCTGCTGCACTGTTTCCGTTGAAAGTGGAACATCCGCGCAGAGAGCGACCCAAGCGGGCAATGGTGCGGTATCAACTTTGTAGACGAAGAGCGCGTTGCCCAGGCGTGCCGCCGGTTCTCGCCCTCTGAACCAGGCGTAGGTGTTCACATCCGGTGCGTAAGGCCCTTGCAGCACCGTCGCACCGATGGCGTACAGTCCTGGCGCGGGATTCCACGGCGCGAAGGCGACCGCGCGTGGATCGGGCGGTAGAAACTCGGCGTCGATGCCATACACGTCCAGCCGGGCTGGGCTGTAGTGCGCGTAATAGACGCGATCCTCGCCGTGTTCGGCCATCCACTGATGCAAATCCCACAAATTCTGTCCCCAATCCAGATTGGAATCCACCAGATAACGATACCCACCGCGCGCGCCACCGGCTATCTCGTTGAAGAACGTCAGAAAATCCGGTGTCAGGGACACAGTGCCGATGATGAGCCAGGCGAGAAGGAAGAAGTAAGAAATAAGAAGTAAAGAGTAATTTGTAATCGGTGATTTGTAATTCGTAATTCGTGATTCGTGATTCGTGATTCGCGGTTTGCCATTCGCCATTTGCACGCCAATCCCCACGTACAGAAACGGCAGCAAGGGCAACAGATGCCGGTACCCGATGTTGACCGAGCTAAACAGGCTGGACACCGCGTAAAATAACGGGAAAAGCAGCAAAGCGAGTACATTCAGTGTTCGTCGCGAAATATGAGACGTGATGCGTGATGCGTGACGCGCGAGACTGACGACTGACAACCTAGAACTCTGAATTTGCAACCTGTAACTTTTAACTCGCAACCCACAACTCCCAACCATCCACGCTGCGAGAATCAAGACTGGCAATGGCGTTTTGAGCGCGAAGGCGACCGGGAAGTACCACCACCAACCGTGATCGCTAACCCGGCCCATCAAGAAAGTGGGGTGTCCCAAATCGTAGTGCTCCCGTAAGGACTGAAAAATGCGCAGGTGTGTTCCCGCCGGCAGCGGAAACGGCACCCCCGGCACAGAGCTGATCTCGAACCCGTATCCGGCCCAGACTACGAACGCGGCAATGCCAAAAACAATGGCCCACGCGCGGAGAATGGAGAATAGAGAATGGAGAATGGAGAATGAAGAATCGTGATTTGTGATTCGCTCATTCGCCCATTCGCTGATTCGCTGATTCTCCATTCGCTGATTCTGCTCTACCACAGCCCGAATCAACACCAGCACCCCCACCACCGGCACAAGCATCAACGCCGACACCTTCGCCAACTGCGCCAATCCCAGCATCAGCCCAACAGCACCAAGCCGCGCCACCCTTCGCCAAAACGTAATTCGTAATCCGTAATTCGTAATCCGTAATTCGTAATTCGTAATTCGTAATTCGTAATTCGCCACATACAACGTCGCCGTGATGAAAAAGACCGCCGCCATATCCGTCGTGATGAGCGCGCTATGGGCAATACAGTTGGGATCGAAGGCGTACAACGTCAACGTCAGCAGCCCAGCACGCCATCCGCCCAGGTCTTTAGCCCAACGGTAGATCAACGCTCCCAACAACACACCAAGCCACAGAATAGGAACACGTCCCGCCACAGCGATGCGCGCCGGTTCAGGATAGCGCCATACCACCGCGTCGGTGATTGCCGACAGACTGGCGATCTCCCATCCGTCCACAGCGCGAGGATCGGGCAGGTCGGATTGCAGAAGCAGCGGAGCCGCTGCCAGCACATTCGCCAGTGGCGGGTGGATGTGAACCGGCTGCAAGCGCAGGTCGCCGGTGCGCAGCGTGGCGTAGCCTATCGCCAGATGCGGCCCCTCGTCGAAGGTGATCGAGGCGTGCGTCGCCTGCGCCATCCCCAACGTGAAGTAGATGAGAATGAGCAGCAGCGGCAAACCTATACGAAAAATCCTGGACACCCGTATTCCTCAAAACTTAAACCACGAATCGTCACGAATCCACACTAATTTCTTCCCATTCGTAAAGATTTGTGAAGATTCGTGGTGAAATTCTCATTCGTATGCCACACTAAGCGTAAGCAAAACGAATTCGTCGTTGAGCAGGCGGTCACCGCGCGCCGTCGTCGCTGGAAGCCGGTCACCGGTGAACGGGTTGTACACGCCCGTATACAGCGGATACTCTCCCGGCGGCGCATCTTCAGGGATGACGATGGTATAGTCCTCGGCCACCACCTCGTTTTTACGCCAGTGTTCGGTCGTGTAGACGCCGGCCTGCGGCCAAGAATCACCGTGCCACAGCGAGGTATTATCCGGCGCACGTAAGTGATTGAAGACCGCGTACATCTGCGGCGGTTTCTCCATCGCCTGCCAGTAGACGGTCAACGCGACACTCTCGCCGGGATGCACAGTCTGATGCTCCAGTCGATAACCGCGCAATCGCAACACGTCCCCAAAACGCACATCCTGCCGCGTTATCGATAACGGCGGCAGATAAGCACGCGTTCGCGCCTCGACAACAAAAGTGAAAAGCTCCGCCCAATCATCGCCGCCAGCACCGGCAAGGGGAAGAGTTACACCGTCGCCAGTCTGTGCCCGCACCAACACGCGGTATCGTCCTGGGGTCAGGTCATCAGGAAGCCGGAAAGCAACGTTCTGCCGGACGATCTCCCCCGGCTGCCAAACCGCTGGCGGATAAACATCCGGACCGAGCGTGAAAACACCCGCGTCCCAACGCTGCGGCCCGAGGAGACGCACCTGGATCTGCGACACAGCCGTCGGCCCGCCCGCCCGCCACCACAACGCAAATCCTGCCTGATAGCCCTGCATCGACTTCGCGGTGTACGGTTCCACGCCCACCACAGTGAGCGTTTCATCGAAGGTCGGCGTCACGCCGGTAGCATTGGGCAGCAGGCCCTCCAGTCCAGCCTGCACCACGCCTGCCGCGACGTTAAATGGCGTCAGCGGAACCCATCCATGGTGGCTGGCAGCTTCGCCCATAGCGACGCCATTCCCTTCAAGCTGCAAAGCCAGGGTGTACTCACCCGGAGGCAAGCCGGGCAACAGCCACAACCCCAGTTGCTCGTTCCACTGGTCTGGCAGCACTCCTTGCGCAGGCTGATGCAACGGGCCGAGATTGACTCTGCGCTGCTGCCAGACAGCGCCGTGGTCATCCAGCAGGCCCACTATGACGTAGATGTAACGATCCAGCGATTGCCCTTCCAGCGCCAACCCAATCCGCACCGGGTCGCCAACCCGTCCGGCCTGCCGGTCCACCGTCGCCTGGCGCAGCGCCAAACGTGACCCAAGGTCGACATCCGCCCGTACCTCGACCATGCCATCGACTGGCGGGAGATACAGCGCCATCCCAGCGCGCTCGTAGACACGGTACGTGTGTTCCGCCAGCCACCGGCTCACGCTGTACTGTGGATCCGCCCATTGGATCGCGCCGTAGGAGACCCATATCCGTGGATGCTCGCGCACGATCTGCTCCAGTTTGGGGATGTCGGTTTCGGCGGAAAAGCCGGGCGGTGCAGCGGGTGGCACGGCATAAACACGGAGAGAATCAGGCTGCGGATAGTAGCGCAGCGACAAGGTGGGCCACGGACCGTTCATCACCAGGGCGTCGCCGGGCTGCGCTGCGACGTGCAACGTCTGCACGCGGGTGGAGAACTCCGCATCGGGATTTTCGTACAAAGGTGGCACCCGCCATAGCGCGAAGGCCCACACACAGCAGGCAGCGAGCAACCGCAGTCTCCGCCCACGCAAGCGTGCCAACAACGCAGCGATGCCAAACAGCACCGGCGGAAAGATCGGCGTAAGGTAGCGCGTTTCCAGACTTTCTGGGACGAGAGACGCCAGCAACAACGGGACCACGCCCCAGGCGGCCAACAACGTACCGGTCAAGGGAGTGCGACGCGCGCACACGATCCACCCCACCAGCGTCAGGCCAAGTCCTGTCCAGACGAGCCACGCCAGTTCTGGACGGTATCCCCAGAAGTAAAAATCGGCGAGGACGAACCCCCACGCCTGAGGACGCCAAAACTGGCCCGGGAAGCGCCGCGCGACGTCCAACACCATCGCGCGGATACCCGGTGAGACACCGATAAACGCCAACACCATCACACCGATGCCCGCCGTCGTCGCCAGCCACGGTGTGCGGATGGAGCGCGTAGTGCGTGGCAGCAGAATGAGCAACAAGCCCTGCACCGGCCACAGAAGCACGAGATAGTAGTGCGTCATCGCCGCGATGAACGACAGCATGACGAATCCAAGCCAACGTCGCCAGCTTGGACGCTCCAGCCAGCGCAACCAGCTCTCCATCACCAGTAGAGAGAGCAATAGCACCAATCCGTACATACGCCCCGTGCGCCCTATCCACAGACTAAACGGCAAGAGTGTACACAGCACGGCGCTCCACCAACCACCGCGCGGTCCAAGCCGATGTCCCACGCGGAAACTCCACAGCACGGCCAACATCCCAATCAACACGGAGGGATAGCGCACGGCAAACTCGCTCGTTCCAGCCACGCGCATCCATAAAGACATAATCAGGTAATAAAATGGCGGGTGTTCGCGGGCGGCGCCCATCACGTAACGCACCATGTCCCCCACGGAGCGATGCGCCACGAAGAACGTCGCCACTTCGTCGAAGGTGAGGTCTGCCGCCCCCACTTCCCAGACGCGCAGTGCAAACGCCAACAGCAGGAGCAACGCCATCCCCAAAACAGTCCGGGAGGCGGTCACACGTTGTTCGGGCTTAACTGCAACTGTCATACTTACTCACGCCTGGATATAGTCCGATAGTCATAAGTCTCGTAGTCATTCATGGTTTGAGAATAGGACCATTCGTGTCAATTCGTGAAGATTCGTGGTAAAAACCCCCACGATCACCGCCAACGACATCCCCAGCAGCCCCAAACCCCAGCGCAAAGACTGAGGGAAATAGCGCATCTCTACGCGATGTGCACCGGCCGGGACGAGCACCCCGCGAAACAGGCCGTTCGTTGCATAGAGTGCTACAGCCTCGCCATCCACAGTCGCGCGCCAGCCCGGATAGCGCAAATCGCTCAGCACCAGCAGCGCCGGTTGGCTCGTCTCCACGTAGAACGCCGCGCGATTGGGGCCATAGGCCAACACCTCGATGCGCCCGGTTCCCGGCGTCTCCAACAGCGGACCATGCGCCACAGTTGCCGTCACCGCCGGCTGGAAATCGGCGGCGAAGATGTGCGCGTAGGCCGCTTCCAACGTCTCCACCGGTAGCGTGTAATAGACCAGCCAGACGCGCGGCAGGGCGTTGGTGTTCAGGTGGACGTCAATCAGCGCGTCATCGAAAAACACGGGCCATATCCCATCCGCACCCGGCTGCGCCCCTTTGGGCACGATGATGTACTTCGCGCCCAAGAGCCGGTAAGCCGGCATCCCCTTATGCGGAATACCCCAGTAGAGTTGATTGTACATCAGGATTTCCATCGGGTTGCCGGTTCCTTGCGGCACGGCGAATCCTGCCGCCATCAACGCCGCCGGAGACCACAGCCCGCGCGCCGCGCTGTCCACGTCCACGCGGAACCAGCCCGCGTCCGCCTGCAAATACGCCGTCGCCGCCTGGTGCGGGTCGGCGGCGATGTCCGGAGATCGCTCCACGTCCGCCAGCGCGCCGGTGAAGACCAACTCGACCAACACCAGCGAGAGCAACGCCGCCCGGCAGAGACGGCAGCGCCGCACCCCCACACCAAGTAGCGCGGCAGTGGCTAACGCCGCCGCCGCCACGTACAGCCCCATCGACGCACGCGTCACAGCAGCGGTGTCCGGCGCGAGCATTGCCCACGCAGACGCGCTGAAGGCAATCCACACGGCGGCACCCAGCATCGCGGCGCTCCACACGAGACGCAGTCCGCGCAGACGCGGGGCGCGCAGCAACCGTTCCGTCCCAGCCGCCGCCGCAATCGCCAGCACGAAGGAGAGCACGTAAATAGCGCGGCCCGTCTTCCACGTCGCGTCGAACAACGGCAGCGACGAGAGCAGCGGATACAGCGGCCCCCGCGTCCCCAACGCTAGCAGGACGGCCAACGCCCCCATCACCCACAAAAACGCCGTGCGCCAGCGCGGACGGGACAGCAAGCCAAGCAAGGCCAACCCCAAAGCCACCACGCCGACGGACCCGGTCTCCACCCGCTGCCACGGCCCCCAAAACGTCCGGTGATTGCGCCCGTGGAACAGCGGCGTGATGAAATCGCGCCACATGCCGAGGTGGAATTCATACTCGCCCGGAGTCGGCGGGACGTTGGCGCGCTCGGTGTAGGGCAGCCGCTCGAATCCAGGCAGCATGGCCGGCATCGTCAGCGCCACGGCGAGCACCCCCACCAGCGCCAGGCGTCCGATCCGGCGCGGCGCGCGTTCCAGGCCGCCGGCAAACGCCTGCCACAACGCGTACCCGCCGATGGCCAGCACGCCGTAAAGCGTCGCCTGCCCGTGCCCCGAAAGCGCCAGACACGCCAGCACCAGTGCTGCAAGCGGAATCGCGCGTCTGCGCCGCATCGCACCATCCACCACCCACAGTGACCACGGGAGCCAGGCCATCGCGTCGTTGAACTGCGGGTGGCCCAGGTGTGCCACGAACGGGTCGGCGAACATATAGGCCAACGTGCCAACGAGCGCAGCCATCTCGCGCAGCCGCCACACCGGGGAATGGCGCAAGTAGCCGTACATCCCCAGGCCCGCCAACCACAACGTCGCCATCCCCCGCAGCGAGACGGCCCACGCCGGGACAGGACTGAGCAAAAACAGCGGCCAGTTGAGCGGGTTGAACAGCCCGTACTGCCCCTCGGCGACGATTGGATCGCCCGCCATCATTCCCGTATGCCACAGCGGAATGACGCCGCGCCGCAGCCACTGCGCCACGTAGGACCAGACGGGATGGATCTGCCCCCATAAATCCCCGCCGCCGATGGGAAAGCGATACCCAGCCACCCACACCGGCCAGAAAAAGAGCAGTGTCGCGCCCGCCAGAAAAATCGGGATTTTTGTCCTGCGCAGAAGCTTCGCTATAACCATTGCGTGGGCAGTCTATCATACTTCATCTTCAAGTCAATGATTCTGCCGTGTATCGTGATATAATCCCAGGAAACGCGGCACAAACAGGAGATGGCACAATGGCAACAGAAGAACTTGGGGCAGAAAAGACTGTCGTGATGTTTGGCGCAGGATGCGTGGGGCGGGGGTTCCTGGGGCAGCTTCTTAGCGAATCCGGCTACACGCTGACCTTCGTGGAAATCGACGAACCGCTGATCGACGTGCTAAACGCGCGCCGGGCGTACACGCTGCGGCTGGTGGAGAACGATTGGAGCGAGGATCTCGTCATTCCGGCGGCGCGAACGCTCTACTCACGGGCGGATGAGACGCTGGTGACGGCGTTAGCCGAAACCTCATTGGTGACGACGGCAGTAGGCGTCCGCTCGCTGCCCGATATCGCGCCGATCATCGCGGCAGGTATCGTCCGCCGCGCCAAACGCGACGTAGCTGCGCCACTCAACGTGCTGATCTGCGAGAATATGCAGGACGCTTCGGCCACATTCCGGGGCATGGTCATAGCCCACGTCCCCACCCCGCTGCACGCTTATGCAGATGCCCACGTCGGCTTCGTAGACGTCGTCATCGGGCGCACGATCCCCAAACCCACACCGGAGATGCGGGCGGCAGACCGTAGCTTCATCATCGCTGACGCGTACAAGAAGCTGCCGGTAAACCGCCCGCGCTTCGTTGGCCCGCTGCCGGAGATCGTGGGGCTGATTGCCACCGACAACTTCACCGCCTACATCGAGCGCAAGCTCTATCTTCACAACTGCGGGCACGCGATCCTCGGCTATCTCGGCTACCGGCGCGGCCACAGGTTCAGCTACGAGGCGTTCGCAGACCCCGCCGTCCACGCTATTGTGGAACGTGCCTTTGCTGAAGTGCGCGCGGGATTCATGGGCGTGTACGCTATGGATGCCGCTGAAGTGGATGATTACATCGCAGAACTGCGCAAGAACTTCGCCAACCGAGCGCTGGCTGACACCGTCGTCCGCCTGGCGCGCGATCCGCTGCGCAAACTGGGGCCGAAAGAACGGTTGGTGGGCGCGGCGCGCTTGGTCGAGAAGGCCGGGGTGACGCCCGAGGCGCTCAGTCTCGCCATCGCCGCGGCTTACCGGTTCGATGACGCCGATGATCCACTGGCCGTCGAACTGCAACGCCTTATCACCGCCGAGGGGTTGGAAGCCGTTATGGCCAACGTCAGCGGCATCCAGCCCGCTGAGCCGTTGGGGAACCTGGTGCGAGAAAAATACCTCAGCGGCGGAACAGCGAAAACCGCTGCCGGTAATTCCGCGCGCCCGGCGTGAGGATATTGGGCGAATCCGCGCGCACCTGGTCGCCGGAGAGATGCGCGGGCGGATCGACGATCCAATCCTCCAGCGCGTCGTTGCTTCCCGTCCCGGTGAAGAGCGCGCCGTCGTCGCTGCCGAGCTTGCGGAACGGGCGGTCGAACGTCACCCCGTCCGCGAGGATGCCAAACGAGTACGGCGTGACCGCGTGTCCCTCGGCTGCAAAGTCGATACCAATATCGTCAGCGAAGTCAGACGTAGGACCGGGCGCTAACAGCGCGAGGTTGTCATCATTCGTCCCCAGGTTGAACCCCGGGTCCGTCGTCACATCGAGCGTGCCGTTGCCCACGTAAAACAGCAGCTTGCGATTGCGCGGATTTACGTCATCCGCCGGGAAATAGCGGGCGTTGTTCTCGCTCTCCGTCGCCAGGATGAGGATGACGGTATTGCGCGACACCGCCGCCAGCGCGTCGATGTGCGGGAAAATAATCGACCCCTCGGCCGTCCCGGTTTTCGTGTCGTTGTCGGTGAGCCGCCAGCCGCGCAGATCGATGCCGTCGCGCTGCACGAGCAACTCGATCCAATCGCCCTCGATGGGCCGGTTGCCGGCACTGGCGTAGTACGTGCCGTTGTCGTTGATCCAGAATTCGTTGATCACGACGTCGTCAGGACGAGGCCCCTCCCCAGTCTCGGGGGGGACTAAGGGGAGGAAAGGCGCGACGATCTGCTGTGGCGCGGTCACGGTCAGCGTGATATTCGTCGCCGTGGTTGGTTCGCCGTCGTCCGGTACGAGCGTCCACCCCGTGAAGCCGAACCCGGATGCGGGGACTGCGGTGAACTGCACCGGCGCGCCGGAGAAGATGTCGCCCTGCCACGCGCCGCCCTCGGTCGCCAAACGCACGCCCTCCATGTACACGTACCCGGCCTCCGGCGGCGACACCTCAATTTGTAGCGGCGTGACCGCGCCCACCGGCAACAGCGCAGCGATATGCTGCATTACCTGCACCGGCCGGTTGGCGGCAAAATCGGCCAGGTAAGCCGCGACGCTGTCTTCCCATAAAAATGGCGAGGGCCAGCGCGCCTCCTCATACTTAATATCGGCGCGCAGCGACGCGGCGAGCGCCTCCGCCCGGCGCTGCACAACCTGTGCGTCGAGCGTCGTGTTGAGCAGCGTCGTCATCCGCCGGGTGAACTGTGCCCGGTAGCCCGGATTGGCGAGCAGCGCGCTCAACAGGATCGTGAAATCGGCGTTGGTCTCGTGGAACAGCGCAGCATCCGCCCGCGAGGCGAAGTCCTGGCTGCCACCCCCGTACAGGAAAAACCACGGCCCATCCGGCGGATGCGCGGCGTACAGCTCGGATGTGGGAAAACCGAAATACAGGTGCAACACGGCCCAATCGGTCAGGCTATTCAGATCGACCTGCGCGGCGACGTAGGCGAAGTTGTCCGGGTCTGCTAGGTCGTTTTCTTCCACCCAATCCACCAGATCGTCCCAGGCATCGTCGCTGCCCTCGCGCTGGCGACCATCCTGCACGAGATCGGCCCCGGTGTGGCCCAGGTTGAGGTCCAGAAAAAAGCGGGTGATGCGCTCGCTCAAGCGATACAAGCCCCAACTCTCGCCGTTGAGAAAGAGGTGCACGAACTGTCCTTGCGCCGCGTGCAGGCCCATACCGGTTGCCACGTCTGCCACCAGTTGATCGCGGAAGAACGTCCACTGCCCGGCGCGGTCGCCGGTCTGCAACAAGAGCCGTTTGTACGTCTGCTCGCTGTCAGGCTGCTGGGGATGCTGCGCAAAAAGCTGGTACTCCAACCGCGCGGCGTCGTATTCGCTGCGAAAGTACAACCGCAACGATTGCTTCGCCGCACCGGCGGGATCCGTGCCATTGATACGCAAACCGGCGGGCATCGCAAAGCCGTCTGGCGACCCGCCAGGCACGATGTAGTGCACGACCACCGGGCGCTCCCAATCATCTCCGCGCCCCCACGTGTTGGCGAAAATGCCCCGATCAGCGTCCCACAAATCAGCGGGCGCGGCGATGAGCGAAACGATGGGGAGATTGCTTGAGACGCCCATCACGTAAGTCGCGCTGCGCGCAGGGCCGGGGACGCCGTCCACGATTTCGACGGCGCGGATGACGACTACACGCGGCGAGGCGACATCGAGGCGCAGAGGACGGTCGTACAGCAAGCCGACTTCCGCCGTGGGCAAGGTCCCGTCGGTGGTGTAGACAATCTGCCCCTGCGGATGCGTCCCCCGCAGCGCCACGCGGATGCTGCGACGATAGACGCCCGGCGGCGGCGAAAACGTCACTACGCGCGCGCCGGAGACGGCGTCCAGATCATCCGTCAGACGACCGGGCAACCACTCCATCACCCCCAACAACGCCGCCGCCACAAAGAACAGCGCAATCAAAGGCGAGAATCTGCGCACACCTTCAGTCTCCATAACGCTACCGCACTTTCACTACACGAAGCTCGATGCGACCATCGGGCAAAGGTACACCCGCCTGCGCATCCGTTGCTTCCAGGCGTGTACCCGTTTCAGCGTCGTACATCCCCATTGCCAGCGTATAGTCGCCGCGCGCCGTGCCGGCATCGAGTTCCAGGATGTGCGCGTCGCGGATGTACTGGCCCGCTTCCCATTGCGCCGTCGGATACGTCCACCAGACCGGCTTGCCGTCGGCCTGCGTAACGGCAGCGCCCGCAGCATCCAGCAGGTGAACGAAGACCGTATAATCGCCGGGAACGGCAGCGCGCGCGTGCCAATACAGCGTGACGCGGAACGCATCGCCCGGCGCAACGCGCTCCGGCGCGTCGTAGCCGACCAGCGATATCGCCTCGCCGAGCGACCACGCGCCTTCGCTCTCCGGCGTCGGGGGCACGCGCGCCACCTCCGGTGGACGGGAAAGCGTCGTCAGCGGCAGATTCTCGCGGCCCACCAGCGCGCCGCTGCGCCGGTAGAGCGTGAACGTGAGGACGTAGTCGCCATACGGTAGATTGTCCGGCACAGCCAGCACATAGCGCGAAGTTACGTCGTCCCCATCGCGGCGCAGGTCGACCGGGAGGCCGCCCTCCAGCGTGTGCTCGACTTGCGCGTGCAAGTCATCGCCAGCAACATCCACCAAGCGCAACACGAGCCGGTGTGCGTCGGGAAGTGCGAAGAGGTCGCCGCGCCAGGCCAGCGTGACGTAAAGCGGTTCGCCCGGGATCAAGCGTTGCCGGTTGACACGCACCGCGTAGAGGTCCAACCCGGTTCCGTCGAGGGGATGCTCCACCGGTCGCCACTCGCCGAGATCGAAGGGAGACGGCATGTAACCATAGATGCGCAAAAGTATCAGGCCGTCGCCGGAAACAGAAAGGGTATCGAGAAAACGGTAATGCTCCTGAAACCAGGGGTGTGCTCGCACACCATCCCAGGCCACACCGGGCCAGGCAACGACATAATCGGGAAGCTCGGTGCGCAGTGTTGCCAACAATGCCTCGGCATCAGCACCCTTCGGCAACGCAGCCAACGGATGAGCAGTCAAACGCTGCGCCACCGTCTCCGGCACCGCCACCCGCTCCGACGGCAACGCGTGTGTATCCAGCCAACTCCCCACTGCAATGTAAGCCTCATCCGTGTACCGCGCGCCACATCCTGCGAGGAACAACAGCAATGCGCAAAACGTGATGCGTGATACATGATACGTGATACGTAATGCGTAATTCACAATTCACCCATTCGCCGATTCGCTCATTCGCTGATTCGCTAACGCCACTTCTCGTACAGCGCCTCGACGTCCACGTCAACACCCCAGATGCGCGCGCCGTCCAGGTCGATCCAACTGCCGGTTTGCACCAGCGTGTGCTGTTCCGCCGGCACGTCGACGAAGGTGATGCCCTCTGCCGTGATCGACGCCGGGCCGTAGGAAGGTTTCTTGATATAGGCGGCCAATCCGGCGATACGGATGTCCTCCAATGTTACATCTGAGATATGCGCCTGCGATAGGTCTTTGCTTGCCATCCCAAAATCGGCGTTTGTGATGAAGACATGCTCGGCAGTGAGAGAGCTCATCTCACCCACCGACAAGCCCTTGTCGCCCAGGTTAATCATCCGCACGTCGCGCACGTGAACATCGGAGCCGCTCACGTCGATTGCATCCGCACCGATGTCGTGGAAGGCGCAGCGTTCGATCACACCTTGCGTGAAATCGCCGTCGAACGCATCAGAGGATGTGCCGGAGAACTCGGAATCCACGAACTCGAAATGCGCGCGGATGACATTGAGGCCATCCTCAGCGCGCGTGCGCAGGATGCGGCTGTGATCCAATCGCAGGGGGCTGCGATAGAAGGTAATACCACCGGTCATCACCCAGCCCTCGCGATCAATCGCATCGGTGTCCTCAACGGTGACGTAACGCCACAGCGAGGGCTGTCCGGCGTCGATGACGACGATTCCGCGCCATTTTTCGCCTTGCGGGCGCAAAACGACCGGTGCATCTTCAGCACCCTCGAAAATCAGTGGGCCGGTTGCCAGCAGGAAGTTTTCAGGGCCAAAGGCAAGCGTTGTTCCCGGCGCAAGGCGCAGGCCGTAGCCGTCAGGCAGCAGTAGATTGCCCTCCACGTCCCACACGCCGGGCGGAATGGTTAACGTTCGTGCATCGGAAGATTCGCGCAGGAAAGGATGTTTCGCCAGCGCCTCGGCCAACGTCGGCTGCGCGGGGCGCGGCCCGGCAATGACCGGCAACGGGTAGGCCGCAATCACCGGCTGCGTGACGGTCTGCGTCAGTCCCAACAAGCGAGTTTCCAGGGACAAAGTCTCAGTATGCGTCGCATGGGAAGCCCATACCGTCGCCGGAATCTCGAAGCGCGCGTAGGGCATAAATGTGGCGTCGAGCGGCAACGGGCGCAACGCCACGGCACTATCAATCTCTGCCACGCGCTCAGAAGCCACCACGTTCCACTCATGCGCTGGGAGCAGCGTCTCGTCGACGCGCAACCCCACCACTTCGACCGGAAAATCGAGCAAGTTGCCGACGTGCAACGTCAACGCGTCCGTGAGCGCGCCGGCAGGCACGTGAACGTAGGTCATCTGCAAGGGCGAGAGCATTTCGCGCAGCGAGGCCTGACGCTGCGCCAGATACGTCCAGGGCGTGTCGAGTACGCCACGCCCGTCCGCTGTCTGTTGATCGCCAAACTCCGGCGACAGTGCTGCGCGCAGGGTTTCAAGCTCCGCGCCGAAGCGCTGTTCCAAAAACGTCAGGTAATCCGGCTGGCTGAATTGCCACAGATAGCGCGTGTAGGCTTGCTGTAGGGCGACATCATCGTAGGCGATGGCCTTGCGCAATCCTCTGAGTAAATTCACGTCAATGGCGCCGGTCTCGGCAAGCGGTTGCGCATCGAAACCGATCGGCTCCAGGCGCGACGTAACCGGGTTGTAGTAGAAGCGGAGATTGTGCCAGATCAGCGCGTGCTGCGCACCCCACACGTCGCTCAGCGCCAGGAATTTGGCGAGCGTCTCGACGTCGAAGACCTGTGAAGCAGCCTGCTCTCCCGTCTCCAGCGCTCGCAATTTGCCTGCGGCAGCATCGCGCTGTGCGGAGAGCGCGGGGCTGGCATCAACCCGGCCCGATTCAAACTCATCGATCATGTGAAAATTCATCACGCCACGCGGTGTGACAAGATCGTTATCGTAGGCCGCCCAATACTCCCACAGCAAATCCTCGTCGTAGCGGATGACGACGCCCTCGCGACGTTGCTGGGATTCAAGCAACTCTTTAGCAAAACTCTCCTCGACGGCGTAAATGCCCTTGTATTCGCCATTGACCACACCGTGCACGAACCAGTAGCGCACGCCCAGAACACCCTCGGCGCGCAGGTTTTCCAGATACAACCACTCGTTGAGATAGGTGCGCGTCGAGGGATCTTGCAACGAGAAAACCCGTATTCCCTCGAAATACGTCCCACTCTCCGTACGGATGCGAAACGACCACTTGTCGTGGGCAAAGTGATCGGCCCAATCGCCTTTGAGACGCAACTCCACAGGGATCACGTCACCATGCCAGCGCAGCGTCGCAGGCACGAAGTCGGTGCCATCCGCCAGCAGAATCCATCGCTTCAACGCCTCCTGGCGTTTGGCCTCGATCTGGGCGAAGTCGTCAGGCGCGATGTCGATGTAGAGCGTTTCCAGCAGGTCGCCGAGATCGGGCGCAGTCGGCGTGGGCGTGGGAGGCGGCGTGGATGTGGGCGCGAGCGATGTCGGGGCGGCAGGCGCGACAGTCGCTTGAACCGAGGAAGAGGTGGGGACAAGTGATGGCAAAACGATCCAGGCCGTCAAACCGCCCGCCGCAAACGCGAGCAACAATAGCGTCAAAAGCACTGGCGGGCGCGAGAACACGCCTCCGGACGTGCGTCCGGCGTCTTCCCGGGGTCGAACGCGTGTTTTCATGCCATTATTCCCTGAACGTACTTCGAAAACCGATCCACCGGCACGGGGAAACCCGCCAAGGCATCCGAAAGCCGCCGGTAATCCGTGTCATCGGGAGCTGCCTTCAGCTCAACGACGATAGAGGTAGCCATATGCGCACGGCGCGTCAAGTTCGGACACGCCACTGCGCGTTGATCGTATGCCCGCAATGCCGTGTCAATCGTCAGCCGGATCGCTTCATCCGGCGTAGCGTAATACGCGCGCCAGTAGTGGTTGATGAGCGTGGGGACAGCGAACACATCAAGCCATTGGTGCGCCTCTGGCACTGCAGCGGCCCGCAGATTGCGCGTCATAGCACGCCACGTCATCCTGGCAAGATCAAACTCACCTTCGACTGGAACGATCTCCTTCCAACCGGCCATACCCTGCTTGCGCTTGCGCTCGAGGTTGCCGCCCACAACGCGACCGGTATCCCGGCCATACCAACGCAACCGCAACTTCTCCCGCTCGCTGATGCCGCTGAGATTGGCGTTGAGGCTGTCGTAGCGCCCCGTATCGAAGTAGACGTTGTTCACCTGGCGGGGAGGATAGGTCACGCGCCACTGCGCCGGATGCAACCACACCCACGCTTTCACATCCGCCAACCAATGTGCGGGAAGCGGGATTTTAACTTCGTAGCGGGGAGGCGTCAGGGTGCGCACTCAGCCCCCTAACACCTGCTCCGGCTGTAAAAAGCTAATCTCGGTGACAGAGAAGTTTGCTTTGAGGGCGTCAACCAATCCGTTGAGCGTGCGTGGATCGCCGCAATCGATGAAGTACGTCAACTGCAAAGTCCCGTCGCGGCTGTCCAAACGGCGGAAGTCCACCGCATCCACATGTTCCAACAAGCAGGCATTGACCTGCTCGAAAAGTGACGGGCCGGCCTCTTCCACGAAAACGTTCAGGTATAGATTGCTATCTTGTCGGCGCCGGGTCAATAGCATTCGCACAGCCATATAGCCCAACAGCAACCCCACACCGATGACCGTCGGCCAACGCTGCTCGGCACCCATACCCAGCCCAATCGCAATCGCGATAAACAAGAACAGCAGTTCCTCCTGCTCCTTAACGGCAGTACGAAAGCGCACAATCGACAGTGCGCCCACCATCCCCAACGACAGCGCCAGCGACGACTTGATGATCGTAATCACCAGCGTCGTCGTGAGCGTCAACACAGGCAGCAAGTAAGCGAACTTGCGCCGGTTAGCAAGCGACTGCCCGTAATGCTCGTAATACCAGGCAACGCACAGGCATAGAACCAGTCCCAAAACCATATTGAGCGCCACCGACGCAATCGATAACACAGGCGGTGCAATCCAATCTCCCATAAGTCTCCTAGTAGTCCCTAGTCTGGTAGTCTTTAGTCCTTAGTCGACAGTCTTTAGTCCAAAGTCAGCGACTTAAAGGCGTAATTGTAATCCGGCCTGCTCCAATTGCAACAGTGCCGCTTTACGCTCCACTCCCGCAGCGTAACCGGTAAGTGCGCCGTTCCGCCCTACAACCCGGTGACACGGGACGATGATCGCTACCGGATTGGCGCCGTTGGCCTGCCCCACCGCCTGGAACGCGCGCGGACGTTCGACTTCCATGGCAACCTCGCCGTAAGTCAATGTTTCGCCGTAAGGGATGGTCAACAGCTCCTCCCACACCGCCTTCTGGAACGGTGTACCACGCAAATCGAGGGGGACGTCGAACGCTTTCAAGCGCCGGTCGAAGTAATCTGCCAGTTGTGCGACGGCGGCTTCCAGAACAGGGCTGGTTCCCAGTTCTGGCGGAGCGATATCATAGCGCGCCAGGCGACGTACCTCCGCATCGCTTGGGTACTCGCCAAAACCCAGACCACAAACGCCCACTGTGGTCGCGCAGACCCAAAATGGTCCAAGAAAACTTGACGTCACCGTATAAACACAACGATCCATGAATCACCTCGTCATAGTGCCATAAGTCAATCGCTCAACGGCAGTACCGTCACCGACCACGAGGCTCCCAACTGCGACGCCGTCAGCACGCGCTGCGACGGCCACGCTGCTTTCACCAGCGCATGAACCTCGTAGCTGCCATCAAGATATGGCACCAGACGATAAGGCTCGTAGCCCTGTGCCAATACTTCTACGACGATCGCGCGCGCATCGGCAGCTAACCCGTTCTGTGGGAAACCGTTCGCCAGTGCGTCCTCCACAGCCGACAACGGCCTTTCGACCGCTTCGATAGCGCCAGATGATACTGCCTCTTGCGCCATCACCAGTAACAATTCCAAGGCCACCGGTTCGGCTTCGTGCGGCCGGCGCACAAAATCCGCCGTGATGTCCCATTGCGCGCCATCCTTAGGGCTGAACAATATACCTTCCAAGAAATGCGCACCGGGATCATAAATGCGCTGGTAAATGCGCAACGTCTCCATCAAGCGCAATTCCACCTCCAGGCGCGCCAGAGTTTCGGACGGCACTGACTGCTCGTCCAACCAGGCCTCCCACGTCTCCTCGAACGCCTGCCAGTCTGGCTCCGCAAGAGCAAGAAGGCCAGCGCTGAGTTGCGCCGTGGCATCCTCCCACTCGCCTGACAGCGTGGCACGGCAGAACGTCTCCATCCCTTCCCAACCGAAGTGCTCAACGATATAGCCAACGAAAGCGCCAGCCTCACGATAACTGACCTCATGCTGGTACGTGTAGAAATCGTCGGCAAGCTGCGAAAGTGGGATATAATGCGCGGAAGTACGCAGAGCTGCCGTATCCTGGGCAGGCGATCCCGCCCAATAATGCCCACCAGCTACATAGACCGCCAGCCCCTCACGCACGACGGAAGGCGCGGCATGGCAGCCCAACGCCGCATCCAGCCGGTGTGTCAGTTCGTGGCGCAACACCATGCCCAGGTCTGAGGGCGCATACTGCCGGTCGGTGTAGGTGACCGCAGCCCAATCCCATGATGCATAGCCGCCATGCCCGATCACGCGATCCAACAAGTAAATTTCCAACAGATCTCCTGCCGCACTAAAGCCAAAACGCGTTCCAACATCCTTATAGGCTGCGGCAACCTCGGCCGCAATGACATCCAGATCGCGTTCAGCGGCCGTCCCTGTGAGATAGTGCAAGCGCACGCCAGGCAACTCTGTGGAAGCCCATGTGGCCTCCGGCTCCGGGGCATAAAATGAATCGACAGAGCGCGGAGCAACGGTCACAACCAACGTATTGTCCGTCAGGTCAGGATCGAAGACATCCGGGGACAGGAGCAATGTGAACGTCAGAGGGATGGTGGACGTCACCTCAGGAATCCGCCACGCCCAATAAAAACGCGCCCGCAATCGCGCATCAAGCCCCTCGAAGCCGACCGGCGCCGTCAAAATATCAGTATTGTCCAATGCCCATGTGAGTGTCAGCGGTCCAGTGACGTCTACTGGCACCCGGGGATTCACGGATACGCTCACCCAATCCCCGGGATACAGCGGCCACGGGAAGAACTGCACGCTATCGATTTCCAAGCCCGGTCCAGCGGGCGGTAATGTGGGAACAGGAGATGGGGTAAGCGTCGGTGTGGGAAACGGTGTAGATGTTGGAACCAGCATTGGTGTGGAAGATGGCACAGGAGACAGGGCCGCCGAGGACAGCGTGGCTGCTGGGGACAGCGTCGCCGTGGATGGCGAGGTCACAGACGGCGTCACAGTTTCAACAACCGGGGACAACGGCAGCACGGGCACAAAGATGCGGCACGCGAGACCGATTAACACCAATAGGACCAACCGAAGACGCTTCATGACTTCGAACACCTCACCCGCATTGTAACAGGATTAGCGAGTGAGGCAATACCCCGAAGCTAACGGGCATCACGAGGCGGAATTGTCAGCCTTCTTTGACGCAGCAGACCGCAACGCTGCCCTGGTCTGCCGCGCCTGCTCCATAAGTAAAGAGCTAGTTGACCAGCACCAACAATCCCGCTCATCTTCCCACGCCACGCTGCCGGGCCGCCTCAAAGAGCACAATCACCGCTGCCATAGCCGCGTTGAGCGAATCCACACCACGCGCCATCGGGATGGTAACGTGCCGCCCGGCGGCCAGCGCACGGCCTTCGGGGCTTGCACCCTCAGCTTCCCCACCAACAACGAGTGCCACGCCCCCGCGCCAGTTGACAGCATCATAAGGCGTGCCTGGCCCAGCCTCGGCCAACCACACCTGGACGCCCCTCAGGCTAGCGCGGATATCCTGCCACGCCACCCGGTGAATCGATAGGTAAAAATGCGCCCCCATACCGGCGCGCACTACCTTCGGATTGGTGTAATCCACCGTTCCCGGCGGCAATAAAACCTGCGAGACGCCGGCAGCCCAGGCCGTGCGCAACATCGTCCCCAGATTGCCAGGATCGCGGATACCATCAGGGATCAATGTAAGTGGCGTGGCTGCGTCACAATGCAAGTCGGGGATAGGTAGCACGACGAGGATGCCTTGGGGGGTCTCCGTGTCAGCTAGCGCCTGCATCACTTCCGCGGACACTTCCCAGCAGGCTTTCGTGCGTTGCACACAGGCTGCGATGAGATCTCTGCCGGATTCACCCTCGACAAACGCGGCAGTGTAAAACACTTCGTGGAGAGGCAGACCTGCAGTGAGGATTTCCTGAACCAGGCGCAGCCCTTCGGCAACGAACAATCCCTCATGATAACGACGGCGAGTGCTACGCTCAAGCGTCTGCACTCGCCGCACACGTTCACTCTTCAGACTGACGATCTTACCCATCGTCTGTATGGATATGAGGCCCCCCAATCAAACGCGCCAAGGCGCGTACGTTTATAACTTCAGTCTAAGGAATACGAATAACCTGGCCAACGTATATGAGGGCAGGATTAGCAATCCCGTTGTATTTGGCGAGGTAGTACTGACTGTAATTGTACTTTAGCGCAATACGAAACAGATTCTCACCAGGCTGCACGATATGGACTTTCTCACCACCGGGCGCTGGAGCTGGCGTCTCATCGTCGGTCCCTCCAGGGATGGTCAGTACCTGCCCAACGTAGATCAATGCAGCATTCGTAATGCCATTGGCCTTAGCAATAGCATCGACCGTCGTGCCGTAGCGCAATGCAATACGGAACAAATTCTCACCTGCCTGCACCACATGCTTGCCAGGCACGCTCTCCTCGGGCTCAGCCGTAGCTTCCGGCGTGGGCTCAGTTTCATCACCACTGACCACTTCCGGCGTCACCACCTCAACAGCCTCTTCTGTAGGCTCCTCAGCAACCTCGGTTGCCTCAAGGGTAGGCTCCTCTGTAGCTTCCTCAACAGGTTCGGAAGTCGTGGCTTCCTCAACCGGCTCGACCACGACGGGCGTGGGATTCGATTCGGCCAATTCCACCATCTCGGCCGATTCGTCTATCTCGGCCGATTCATCCTCAGCCTGGATATCTGCCAGCGGAGGCGTGGCAGATTTCTTGCACCCCCCTAACACCAGGGAAAGCACCACAAGAATGGCCAATATCACAAAACTGGATTTGCGACTCATAGAGAATCTCCTTTCTGTTGAATTCACAGATATTATACACGTTAATCTGCTTTGCAACAAGGTTTTGCGAACCTTTGTAAGAATTATACTATAAAAATCACAAAAAGTAAAAAAGAGCTTGACGATAAACGTACCCAAGTTATAATGACTTGCTGATACAGTGCGGGGCCCTCGCACTGAATGTGAGTATGCCATTGAGGAGATAATATGATTGATGCAAATGAGTTACGCAAAGGAACAACCTTCATTTTAGATGGGGAACTGTACCAGGTTTTGGAATACCAACACTACAAACCTGGCCGAGGAAACGCCATTATCCGCACGAAAATCCGCAATTTGCGCACTGGATCTACAATTCCACGCAACTTCCTCTCGGGAGATCGCTTCGAGGAAGCCCCCGTGGAACGCCGTACCGCGCAGTATCTTTACGAAGACGGTGTAGCTTTCTACTTTATGGATACGCAAACCTACGATCAGGTCCGTATGAACACCGACATGGTCGGCGACCGGGCCGGGTTCTTAAAAGAAGGTATGGAAGTTACACTCACCATCCTCGAGAGTGAAGTCCTGGATATAGACTTGCCCGCTTCCATCGAATTGGAAGTCGTCGAGTCGGAACTAGCTGTCGTTGGAGATACAGCCACAGGCGCGAGTAAAACGATCGTATGCGAAACCGGTCTAGAGGTCGACGTACCCTTATTCGTCAATGTGGGTGACACTATCCGTGTCGATACCCGCAGTGGGGACTACCTCACCCGCGTTTAGCTCCATGCCGGTGCAGTAACTGGCTCTGGTCCCCACACAACAGACAGGTTCCCGTGCGGTGCGCTCCTGGGCGTACCGCACGCGTTTTTGAAGGACCCTTGCGAAGGTGTCGAGAGATTGTAGAATAGAAATGATCGTAGCCAATCAAAATGGCGTGTATCGTGTCCCCACTGGCACTCTTCACAAGGATGAGTGAGGTTCTGAATGGATTTCAGTCCATACGCAGGTCGCTGGGTCGCCTTGACCGAGAACAACACAATAGCGGGCGTCGGTGCCACGCGCGACGAAACGCGCGTCGCCGCGCGCGTGGCCTATCCCAAAGAACGATTGCGTCTGGCGTGGGTGGCCATCCGCCCGCCCCACATTCCCTTGCCTGAATGGCCCCTGGCCGAACTGCACAGCCTTCTTCCTCAAGGCGGCGTGTGGTTGGCTGGTGGACCTGTCCGCGACCTGTTGTTGGGCCGCGACATCCACGATTGGGATTTCGCCGTTGCTGAACAAGGCTGCGCGCTGGCGCGCAAAGTCGCCAATGCCCTGCACGCCGCCTACTACCCCCTGGATGAGGAGCGGGATACGGGACGCGTCGTCGCCACCGCCCCACACACACACCGCCCGGTGATGCTCGACTTCGCCGTCTTGCGGGGTAACACGCTGGAAGAGGACTTGCGACGGCGCGATTTCACCATCAACGCGATGGCACTCACCCTCGATGGCATGCTCATCGACCCCACAAGCGGTCAGGCCGACCTCGACGCACGCCTCATCCGTATGGCCAGCCCCACCAGCTTCAAGGACGACCCGGTACGACTCTTACGCGCGATCCGTCAGGCCAACGCATTGTGCTTTCACCTCGAGACGCGCACCGAGATGGCACTGCGAGCGCAGGTGCGATCGATTACAACCGTCACCGCGGAACGCATCCGCGACGAGTTGCTGGACATGCTGCGCGCGGTCCCGGCGGCGCACAGCCTGCATGCGCTGGCCGACGTAGGACTGCTGCGCCACGTCTTACCGGAAATCCAGGCCTTGCAGGCCGTGCAGCAATCTGCGCCCCATTACTACGCGAATGCTCAGGTTCACACCCTGGCGGCAATCGCGGCTGTAGAGGGTGTCCTCGCGCTCCTCAAGGGCGAGGCGCGTCCGCCAGGCACCAACAACTACGTTCCCACACCCAATTGGACGTGGTCACTGCTTGCCGATGCCTTGCTGCCCTTTCAGGCAGCCTTGCTGAAGTATCTGGGCGAATCCGTCAACGCTGAGATGCCGCGCGCCGATCTGCTGAAGTGGGGCGCGCTGTTCCACGACGTCGGCAAAGCGGAGACGCGCACTGTCGACGACGATGGGCGCACGCACTTCTACGGGCACGCGGAAACCGGCGTGCGGTTGACGAAGGCGCGTCTGGGGGCACTGCGGTTTCCAGGAAAAGCCATCGATTTCGCCAGCACGCTGGTCGCAGAACACATGCGGCTGGCGACCAGCCATGGAGATATATTTACACGGCGCGCGGCCTACCGCTTCTACCGCGATGCCGGTGAGGCCGGCGTTGCGGTTGTGCTGCTGGCCCTGGCCGACGCGATGGCCGTCTGGGGCCGGGGATTAACGCAAACCCGCTGGCGCGCGCTGCTGCGCAACGCCAAAGCGTTGTTCAAAGCCTATTTCGAGCGTCCCTCGGAGATCGTTGCACCACCCGCACTGCTCACGGGGCACGATCTTATCGCCCTGGGAGTGCAACCAGGGCCACAGATGGGACGCATCCTCGATGCACTACGCGAAGCCCAGGCCGCGGGTGAGATCGCGACCAGGGAAGAAGCCGAGAATTTCATTGCCGAAAATTACGGCGCCCCGACGTTAGCGGGAGCGGAAACATGAAACAGCATAAGGCAGCGTTCCGCCGGCATTTGTGGTGGGTTCTGATCGTGTCCGTGGTGATGATAGGATGCCAACCGGCACCGGCTCCTTCTGCTCCTGCAGAGAAGCCACATCCCACATCTGTAAACGAGACGCGTACCCCATTTCCCACCTGGACGCCGACAGCCACGGCATTGCCAGCAACGCCGTGGCCTACCCGTGCAGCAACCGCGACACCGCAGCCCGCGGCTACTGCGACGCCCTTCCCGGTGTGCGCTCCCGTCTGGCAACGCCCGCTCCCTAAAACCGAACCACTGCACGATCTGATTCTGTTCACGAGCACCACCCACGCGCCGTTTGCGCCCGAAGAGATCCGTCAGCGGACCACCCCCACCCACCTGTGGGCCATCGCCGCCGACGGGCGACGCGGTGAACGGCTTGCTGCCACAGACGATATGCTCTTCATCCGCCCCGATAATGGTGCCCGTATCGCGGTCGACCTGCTGGCGACACAACCGTATTCGCTGGAGACAGACTTCGTGCACCAGCACACGCTCTTGCCCGAGTGCGAAGATGGTTCCTGCGCCGGGTATCAATTCTCTCCCAACGGAACATGGGCGGTCTATTTCTGGGGCGAAGAGGCTTGCGGGCGCGGCGTTGCGGCACTCGACCTGCGCACCGACGAAACACGTATCCTCACCGCCACGGGCGGCTACAACTTCACCTTCATCTCCGAGGAGACGCTCCTGCTGGCAACCCTGGTGACCGGCACTACCCACTGCGAAAGCGGCAACATCGCTATGATCGATCTGCCCACCGGTGAACAGACCATCCTGGGCGCAACCGGTTCTATCCGCTGGAACCCGCAGCAGACCGCTTTCGCCGTCAGTACCCTGACTTACACAGAATGGAGAAGCGCTGTATGGGGCTACGACGCGGCGCAGGGACGGCACTTTCTGCCTCTGGCGACAGAGCCTGATACGGACGAATCCGCGACAGAAGCAATGCATCCGCTGTGGACGCCCGCGGGCGATCATCTGTTATACCAACAACGCGCAATCTCCTACACCCTACCGGCAAAGGTTGAATTTACTCTAGGCCCACAGCAAATCGTCGTCGTCGACGCCGCCACCGGCGAGCAACAGGTTTTGCTCAGCGATCCGGCCTACGATTATCACCTGTGCACGGCCTACGAAGTGTGTCCGTGGGAGGGCGACTTCATCGAAATCCGGCGGATTTCCTACCGGCAGAGCACCTTTTCCCTGAAAGCCAACACCGTTAGCGCCGCCATCAATTGCGCCCTCTATGGCTTCCGCTGCGCCGACCCGGTCGAGCGTTTCGCCCTCAACTGGCGGACAGGCGAACTTGTTCCGTGGGACGCGCGGCCCGCAGCAGAAGCCGTTCCGACCAGCACACCAACGCACACACCGGCAGCGACAGCCCCTCAGCCCGCGGCGCCTGATTTGACCGGCCCTGCCTTCTACACAGCAACCGATGGGACCTACACGCTGCACCTGGGCGGTGATGACCGGAGTTTGTGGTGCGTACCCGCTGGCGGGGAGCCGGTGCTGTGGGTCAACACTGGCGCGAATTTCACCTATGTCCCTTAGCGTGATGCGTGATGCGTAATTCGTAACTGGAGAATCCTCAATTGAACTCTTTTGTGTTTGATAAAAAACTGATACTTCTTGTCTTCATACTGCTATCTGTTATCGTCGCACTCTCTGCCTGCGAGATGCCCGGCACGCCGACCCCGACGCCCACCCCAACGCGCACGCCCATCCTCCCGACTGCCACACCCACACTAACGCCCACGCCGACACCCACGGCAACGCCAACCGTCACCCCAACGCCCACGCCAACCTTGCCACCGGGACTGCTCCTGCCGGTACAGGCCGTCGAGCCACAGGGGTGGCCCGCGCTGCCCACCGAGTTATACTTCCTGCGCGAAGGACACATCTGGGCCTGGTTGGCCGAAGGCGGCGCGCTCGATGTCATCCCGGCTGCGGCCGAAGGCAATGGCGTTGAAGACGCGGCCGTCCTCGCCTACCGTGTGACGCCGGACAAACGTTTCATCGTTTACGTCACCGACGCCGGAAAACTCTACCTCTTCGACCGCGCCCTGCGAGAGCACACCTACGTCCCCACTGCCGGACGGTTGATCGAGGAACTGATCGGTTCGCCGGGCATCGCGTTCGAGGTGACACCGGACGGACAGTCCCTGGTCTACATCGCATGGGGCGTCCAACCGACATTGCCCGACACACCAGGCACTGCAACAGCCTATCCCCCCTACGGCACCATCCTCGCCCTCGATCTCACGGACGTACGCCAGCCACAACGCGAACTGGGATTCTGCAACAGCACGACCACTGCCAAATGCACGGATCTAGCCCTGGCGCCGGATGGCAGCCAACTCGTTTACGAGGATAGTACGGGATTGTGGCTGACGCCTCTCGATGTCCCAGAAGCGCGATTGATATTGTCCCGTACAGAGGACCCGAGCTGGCGTTTTTCAGCTTGGGCACCCAACAGCCGCTGGCTGATCCTGGAAACGCAGTCAGAGCAGGTCGCTGCGTTAGCTCTGTTCAACATCGCCACAGAACAACGCATTCCCATTGACGTATCCTGCCCACAAGACTGCCATCTCGCATTGAGTTGGGGCGAGCAGAGCATCTGGGTCTCCACCGATTCGCCGGAGCATGGCTGTCTCTACGAAATACAGCCGGTTATCGGCGAACCCACGCTAGAAATCACCTACGGAAAATGCCTGATCGATTCGTATGTGCTGCACCCCACATCACCACTGGCCCTGCCCGATGGCTGGGTCGCGTTCGTCCATCACGGTTGTGGTGAAGATTGTCCCGGCCCGGGTCCCGGTCTCTATTTCCTGGGACCGGAGGAGTCCACACGGCCTATTGCGCTGCTCGGCACTGCGGAAGGCTCAGCGCTATGGACGGCGGATGCCTCGGCCTTCCTCTACTTGGATCCTGAGGGCAGCCCCACGCATTTGGGTGTCACCAACACCTCAGAATTCTGGGATGTGCGCCGCGTACTCGACGGCGCACACAGCTTCCACTGGGGCGAAATCGCGCTCCCACAGCCGGAAGAATGACCTCGGGCACGGTCGGAGACCGGCCCGAGCCCCCCGTCTACCATTTGACCTTTCACGGTTGCCGTTGTATAAAACACGGCATGAACCTATCCAACTTTCTTGAACCTAGACGCCGCCGCCAGCGTGCTGGCGCTGTGACCGGCGCCATCCTGCTTGCACTGGTGGTCGTGGGCGCACTGCTAGCTGCCTGCACCACCACGCTTCCCGCCGAACCCAATCGCGTGACGCTCGTCGTCGATGGCGAGCAGCAGACCATCGTCACCGAGCTAGCCACCGTGCGCGATCTGCTGACTGCGGAAGGCATCACAATCGGCGATCTCGACCAGGTGACGCCACCGGAAACCGCCGCGCTGCGCAACGGGATGACCGTCACCGTGGTGCGCGTGATCCGGCTGACGGAGACCGTCTCCGAAACGCTGCCCTACGGACGGCAAGTCCTGCGCGACGCCACAATCCCCGAAGGCGAGACACGCTTGCTACAATCAGGACAAGCCGGCGTTCTGGAACGCGCGTATCGCATCACGCTGGAAGACGGCGTGGAGGTAGAACGCACGCTCATGCAAGAAGCGATCACCCAACCGCCCCAGGATGAGATCCGGCTCGTAGGCACGCGCCCGAACGTCGACACGATCATTATCACCGGTACAATCGCCTATATGAACCACCAGGATGCATGGATTTTGCGCGGAAGCAATCGCACGCGCCGCCGCGTGACGACCTTGGGCGATCTGGACGGGCGCGTCTTCAGTCTTTCGCCGGATGCCTCGAAGCTGCTCTTCACCCGCGCTGTCACCGATGCCGAGCATATCAACGCGCTATGGCTCATCCGCACCGGTGAGGCCGATCCCGAGCCCATCCCGCTCGATGTCAGTGATGTCCTCTGGGCTGACTGGCATCCTGAGGGCAACCGCATCGCCTGGACGACGGCGGAGGTCATTGAAGCCGCGCCGGGCTGGCGCGGGCAGAACGATCTTTGGACAGCGATCGTTTCTTTGCAAAATGCGCTCATCTCACGGCGGGAAGTCCTGGATGCAGAAGCAGGTGGGGGATACGGCTGGTGGGGAACCCGCTACGCCTGGTCGCCTACAGGCGACGCGCTGGCCTACTCCCAACCGGATACGGTAGGTGTGATAACGCTACGCGACGCCGAACGTACACCTTTGCTCACCTTCCCCGCCTACCGCACCTACAGCAGTTGGGCGTGGAACCCGGCGATTGCCTGGTCGCCCGATGGTAACTTCATCGCCAGCGTCATCCACGCGCCTTCGCCCAACATCGCCGATGCGGAAGAAAGCCCTGTCTTCAACGTGTGGCAGTTCGCCGCGACGGGCGCGTACAGCGCCCCGATGGCTTCTGAAGCGGGCATGTGGGCCACGCCGTCCTTCGCGCCGGATGGATCCGCGCTGCTCTTCGGGCGGGCGCTTGTTCCCTACCGCAGCGATACCAGCCCGCACAGGCTCTGCCTCATCGACCGCGACGGTTCCGACCAACGCTGCTTCGACGCGCTCGGCGAGACCGGCATCGAACTGCCTTCGTGGCGCTGGAATCCCGACGAGGACGTGATCGCCTTCATCCAACTGGGCGACATCTACCTGCTCACGCCGCAGGATGGAAACATCATCCCGCTGGTCGATGATGGCGGCATCACGTTGATAGATTGGAAGTAAACCTCAACGGATGATAAAAATCTCACCGCAGAATACGCAGAGTGCGCTGAGTCTCGAGACTTTCGACTTGGGACTTTGGACTTTTGACTGTTTTCAAGGGAGGCGCTATGTTTGTGATCCGGATGTTTGCTAAACCGATTTCGCTCATCATCGCCGTGCTGGCAGGCAACTGGCTGGGCGGTGCGATACGGTCCAACCTGACGGGAGAGCCTGTACAATCCCTACGCTTCCGGTACACCACGCCTGAGGGAAGGACGATCAGCAACATCCCAGTTGTGACGAAGTTTTATCCTGCGCTACTCGTTGGATTGCTGCAAAAACCTCACCGGCTCCGCGCATTTCTGGGCGGCGTGGCGACAGCCGCGCTGCTTGATGATCGGCTGGAGCGAATGGTATGGAAGCGCTTCGAGAGTGTGTTGCTGCCGCAAAGATAGTACACAGTCCCCTGTGCGCATTAGTCATGGTAATGCAGAACCCAAATCGAATCGGTTGAATTGAATTTATAATCATTTTTCAGGAGGTAAACATCATGCTTTACAGATCATTCGGCAAACTGGGTTGGCCCGTGTCCGCCGTGGGGTTGGGCACGTGGAATATCGGGAATCAATGGGGCACGGTCGATGACGTGACAGCGTGGGCGACGGTGCGCGCGGCGTTCGATAGCGGCGTGAACCTGTTCGACGTCGCCGAATCCTACGGCGAGCCCAACGGCCTTTCGGAGGAGCGGCTCGGCGTGGCGCTGGCAGGGCTGCGCCATCGCGTCTACATCGTCAGCAAGATCGGGCACTGGGGCAAGCGCACCGGACAAGGCGTGCCCAAAACCACCACGGATATGATCCGCCTGTGCGCGCACGCCTCGCTGCACCGCCTGCGCACCGACTGGCACGACGTCCTGCTCTGCCACGAGGGCGACATCGAAGACCCCAGCGTCTATCTGGAAGCCTTCGAAATCCTCAAGAAGGCGGGACGGTTGCGCGCTTACGGCATCTCCACCGACAGCCTCGATGTGCTCAAGCGTTTCAACGTCAACGGAACGTGTAGCGTGGTGGAAGTCAACTACTCGCTCGCCAACCGTTCGGCGGAAGCGGAGTTGTTCCCCTACTGCGAGGAACACGGCATCGCCGTCCTCATCCGAGGACCGTTACGCCGGGGATTGCTCGCGGGCAAGTATACGCTCGACAGCGTCTTCACGGACGCGGTACGCGCCGGATGGAACAAGGGCGGCGCGGGACGGGCCGGCTTCGAGGCGGATATGGCGAAGATTGAGAAACTCAAACAGCACATCCAGCCGGGCACGGAGATGGTCACCACGGCACTACGCTTCAGCTTCTCGCATCCCGTGGCGCCAGTCACCATCCCCGGAGCGAAATCACCGGAGCAGGCGACAATGAACGCCCAGGCCGGCGACCGCACGCTCACGGCGGAAGAACTGGCGACGATCAAGGCAATTTTTTAGTAGACGGTAGCCGGTAGACAGTAGACAGGGCTTGCTGCCGCAGATCACCCGGCTACCGTCTACTGTCTACCGCAAAAAGGAGACTCACATGCAAGCAGCTTACTATGAAGGGAATCGAACGATCACGACGGGCGCGTCCGTCCCGCAGAGGCCGGGGCCGGGCGAGGTGCGGCTCGACGTCGCATATTGCGGCATCTGCGGCACCGATCTGCACATCTACCTGGGGCACATGGATAAGCGCGTCAAAATGCCGCAGATTATGGGCCACGAGATGTCCGGCGTCATCGCCGAAATCGGCGCGGGCGTGACGGGCTGGCAAATGGGCGACCGCGTCGTCGTGCGCCCGTTAGCGCCGTGCGGTCACTGTCCCGCGTGCGAGGCGGGACAGTCGCACATCTGCTACAATCTCAAGTTCCTCGGCATCGACACGCCGGGCGCGCTCCAGGGATCGTGGACGGTCCCGGCGTACACGCTGCACGCCATCCCCGACGATTTGCCACTGGACAAAGCCGCGCTGATCGAACCGCTCGCCGTGGCCTGTCACGACGTGCGGCTGGGCGACGTACAAGCCGGCGAGCACGTCGTCGTCATCGGCGGCGGGCCGATTGGGACGCTGGTGGCGTTGGTCGCACAGCAGGCCGGTGCGAACGTCATAGTTTCAGAGGTCAACGCCTTTCGCGTTAACCTGGCCCGCGAGATCGGGCTGGATGCGGTGAACCCGCAGGAGATCGACCTGGTGGCGCTGGTCGACGCGCGCACGGGCAGCGCGGGCGCGGACGTGGTCTTCGAGGTGTCCGGCTCGGCGGCGGGCGCGGCGGTGATGACGGATCTGCTGCGCACACGCGGGCGCATCGTCATCGTCGCCATCTTCGCGCAAGCCCCACCAGTGAACCTGCACCGCTTCTTCTGGCGCGAGCTGCAATTGCGCGGGGCACGCGTCTACGAACCGGAGGATTTCGAGAAGGCCATCGATCTCGCTGCGCGCGGCGCCCTTCCACTGGAGCACATCGTCAGCGCCAAAGAGCCGCTGGCCAACCTCGGCGCTGTTTTCCAACAGATCGAAACCGATCCGAAACTGATGAAAGTGTTGATCAAGACGGGAGAGTAAACGGTAGTCGGTAGACAGTAGGCGGGGTTTCTCTCCCCCGTCTACCGTCTACTGTCTACCGTCTACCTATCACCCATAAGGAGCATACAAAACCATGAGCATATTAGACCTTTTCAGACTTGACGGAAAAACGGCGCTCGTCACCGGCTGCCGGCGCGGGATCGGGCGCGGGTACGCGCAGGCGCTCGCCGAGGCCGGAGCGGACATCGTCGGCGTAAGCCTCACACTGCAACCGGGCAGTGAGGTGGAGCAGGACGTCGTCGCGCTGGGGCGCTCATTCACCGGCTACGCCTGCGATTTTGCCGACCGCGCGGCACTGTACACCTTCATCGAGCGGGTGAAGGCGGAGTGCCCGCCCATCGACATCCTCGTCAACAACGCGGGCACGATCTTCCGCGAACCGGTGGTGGACTATCCCGACGACAAATGGGACGAGGTCATCGAGACCAATCTCAACGCGCAGTTCATCGTCGCACGCGAATTCGGGAAGGAGATGCTGGCGCGCGGTCACGGCAAGATCATCTTCACCGCGTCGCTGCTCACCTTCCAGGGCGGAATCACCGTGCCGGGCTATGCGGCGAGCAAGGGCGGCATCGGCCAACTGGTGATGGCGCTGTCGAACGAGTGGGCCGGCAAGGGCGTCAACGTCAATGCCATCGTGCCCGGCTACATCGCCACCGATCTCACCGAGGCGCTGCGCCGCGATCCAGTCCGCAGCGAGCAAATCCTGGCGCGCATCCCCGCCGGGCGCTGGGGCACGCCGGAGGACTTCAAGGGCGCGGTCGTCTACCTCGCCTCCGACGCCTCGAACTACGTCAACGGCATCACGCTGATCGTCGATGGCGGGTGGATGGGGAGATAGCCGTCAGCTTTCAGCGATCAGCAAAAAAGCAGAAAGCTGAGGGCTGACGGCTGAAAGCTTTATTGACGATTTTCCAACCCTGCGTTATACTGTGCGCTATTCAGAAGGGAGTTTTCCGGTATCATCTCAACAAAAAGGGAAGGGGTAGAAGGGGTAGTTTGGGCGCAGCCTGCCCCCAAACTCCCATCCCCAAGATTTTGAGAAGATACGTTTTCCGGGCATTTTTCAGAGGGGGAGATCATTTTATGGCTAAGACAAAGAACAAGAAACTCGGCATCCTGGTCGGCGGAGGACCAGCGCCGGGCATCAACGGTGTAATCCACTCAGCCACCATCGAAGCTATCGTCAATGGCATGGAAGTTATCGGCCTGTATGAAGGATTCAAGCACCTTATGCAAGGCCACATCGCCGGCAAACAACTGACCATCACCGACGTAAGCCGCATCCACCGCGATGGCGGATCGATCCTACGCACCTCGCGCGCCAACCCAACCAAATCGGAGAAGGACCTCGAAATGTGCAGCCGCACGTTGATCGATGCGGGCATCAACTGCCTGCTCGCCATCGGCGGCGACGACACCGCCTACTCGGCCTATCGCGTCGCGCGCTATGCAGACGAGCATATGAACGTCAGAATCCAGACGGTGCACGCGCCCAAGACCATCGACAACGACCTGCCGCTGCCGGAAGGCATCGTCACCTTCGGGTTCGAGACGGCGCGGGAACTGGGAACGCGGCTGGTGATGAACTTGATGGAAGACGCGCTCACCAGTCAACGCTGGTACCTCGTCGTCGCGATGGGGCGCAAGGCAGGCCATCTGGCGCTCGGTATCGGCAAAAGCTCTGGCGCGACGGTCACGCTCATTCCTGAAGAATGGGAGGAGCGTGAAATTCGCTTGCAAGAAGTCGTGGATATTCTCGCTACAACGATCATCAAACGCCAGGCCGATGACAAACCGCACGGCGTAGCCGTGGTGGCCGAAGGCGTGGTGGAGCAGATGTTTCCCGGTGACCTGGACGGGCTGGAACTGGAAAACGTCGAGCACGACGAGCATGGCCATATCCGTTTATCGGAAGTGGACTTCTCGCACATTCTGAAAGACGAACTGCGCAAGGAGCTCAAATCCATCGACATGAACACCAGCATCGTCAATATTGATCAGGGCTACGAGCTGCGTTGCGCCGATCCCATCGCCTATGACATCGACTACACCCGCAGCCTGGGCGAGGCCGCCGTCACGTTCCTGCTCAACGAGGGCAGCCACGCGACGGTCACCATCCAGCAAGGGCAGATGGTACCCATCCCCTTCTCGCAGATGATGGACCCCTCAACCGGGCGCACGGAAGTTCGCAAGGTCAACACCGATTCTTTCGTTTTCCGCTCGGCGCGTAAATTTATGATCCGCCTCACTCCTGACGACGCCGATGATGAAATCCTCCTCGGCAAAATGGCGGCTCAGACAAATCTCACGCTGGATCAGTTCAAGGCCAAGTACGGCTACCTGGTCGGCATCGCACCGCGGCCTTTTTAAGTAGACAGTAGACAGTAGACGGTAGACAGGGAAGGAAAGCCTTATCTACCGTCTACTGCGTTATGGAGGTTACACAAATGAAGATTGATGCGATTCGTTGCCGGGAGTTGACGGGCGTCATGCCCTTCGAGGGCGAATTTTGGGAGGAACGGCTCTCCCGCCCGATCGACGTCTACCCGGAACACCGGGCCGAGGGCGTGCACTGGCTGGAGCGGAGCGACGAGAGCACGTACCAGATTCGCGCAACCTTCGTCGAGATCGGGACCGACACGGGAATCATCGGGCTGGCGGGGCCGATCACGCCCTCCATCGCGCACATCATCCTGGCGGATTTCAAGGAACTCCTGCTTGGTGCAAATCCGTTAGCGGTGGAATTGCTGTGGGACAAGATGTACCGGCTATCCGTTCACGGACGCAAAGGCATCACGATGATGGCCATCAGCGCCTTGGACTGCGCGCTGTGGGACATCCGTGGGAAGTGGTTCGATACGCCCGTCTACACGCTCCTCGGCGGCCCCACGCGCGAACGCATCCCGGTCTACGCCAGCATGCTCGGCTTTTCCGTGGAACCGGAACAGGCTGCCGCGCGCGCCAGGGAATACGCCGCCAGAGGCTACACCGCGCAAAAGTGGTTCTTCCGCGCCGTCCCCGCCGACGGCCTTGCCGGGATCGAGCGTAACCTCGCGCTGGTCAAAGCCGTGCGCGAGGCCATCGGTCCCGATGCCGATCTGATGCTCGACTGCTGGATGAGCTGGGACCTGCGCTACGCGCGCGCGATGGCGGAACGCATCGCCGAGTACCACCCACGTT
>JBNGDO010000041.1:0-34029 GCA_049975385.1 Anaerolineae bacterium
GTAGTCGGAGACGCGCGCGGCTTGCTGCATGTTGTGCGTTACCACAATGATGGTGTAGTTCTGCGCTAATTCCTGCATCAGTTCCTCGATGCGCAGAGTGGCGATGGGGTCCAACGCCGATGCCGGTTCATCCATCAGGATGATGTCCGGCTTGACGGCGATGGCACGGGCGATGCAGAGCCGCTGTTGTTGTCCACCAGACAGAGAAAGCCCGCTCTGCGAGAGTTTGTCCTTCACTTCGTCCCACAGGGCAGCCTGGCGTAGCGACTCGAAGACCAATTCGTCCATATTGCCCTTATACCCGTTGATACGCGCCCCCCAAGCGACGTTTTCGTAGATGCTTTTGGGGAAGGGGTTAGGTTTCTGGAAGACCATGCCGATGCGCCGCCGCACTTCCACTGCGTCGATGTCGGGATCGTAGATATTGACGCCATTGTAGAGAATTTCCCCTTCGGTGCGTGCGGTGGGAACCAGTTCGTTCATACGGTTGAAAGCGCGCAGCATCGTGCTCTTGCCGCAGCCCGAAGGGCCGATCAGCGCGGTAATTTTTTGCCGCGGGATGTCCAGATTGACATCCTTGACGGCGAGAAACTCTCCGTAGTACACGCGCAGATTGCGCGCTTCGATAGCGTGACGTCCATTAGAAGCGTAAGTGGCCATAACCATTAATTTAACCTCCGGCTGAAACGATTGCGCAGGATCACAGCACTTGCGTTCAGTGACAGCAGCAAAAGCATCAACACGATAATGGCTGCCGCCGCGATGTTCCGAAAGACATCCTGAGGGCGGGACGTCCATTGATAGATTTGAATGGGCAGCGTCGTGAATTTAGCGAATGGCCCGGTAGGGTCTACATTGATGAAGGTGGAAGCGCCGATCACGACAAGGGGTGCGGTTTCGCCCATGGCGCGAGAGATGGCGAGGATGGCGCCGGTCAACACACCGGGCATCGCGTTGGGCAGCACGTGGTGCCACACCGTCTGCCAGCGCGTAGCCCCCAGCCCGTAACTGGCCTGGCGCAGCGAGGGTGGCACGGCGCGGATGGCTTCTTGCGCGTTGATGATGATCATTGGCAGAACCAACAGTCCCAGCGTGAGACCGGCGGAGAGGATCGTGCGCCCGTTGGCCGTGGTGGGATCGGCGTAGCCCAAAAGAGTCCCACTGGTCAACGGTTCGAGCGCGCGCACGAAGATCGCCAGCCCCAACATCCCGTAGATGATCGAAGGTACACCGCCCAGGTTGTTGATGTTGGTGCGAATCACGCGGTTGACGAACGTATCGGCGGCGTATTCCTCCAGGTAGATGGCTCCGCCTACGCCGATGGGGAAAGCGAAGACAATCGCAATGCCCACCGTCCACAGCGATCCCAGGATCGCCGTGCGCACCCCCGCGTTCTCGGCCTTGGCCGATTGCGGATTGCGGATAAACTCGCCATCCAGCCAGCTCTTGAAATGCAATTCAGCCTTGGAATAAGTGCTCGCAGCCTCAGCTTTTACCTGCGCGCTGTGGAAGAGCGAATCTTGTAACGACCACTGTTTAACCACGCGCGGCTCCACGACGCGCTCCAGCACCAGATTATACACATCCAGACGCGTGCGTTCGGCAAACGGCATATCGTTTTCCAGACGGCGGAACAGCCCGGCAGAAATGTGCGCCTGCAAAATGCGTACCAATTCTTCTTTGGGCAGGTCTTCCAGCGGCACGTCGTTAACTGCCAGGGTGTCGGGGTCGACCTTGTTCTCGACGGCTACGTATCCGAAAGCGCCATTCAGCACGTTCAGCAGCAAAGTTGTAAGCACGACGATACCCACAATCGTCGAAATTCGGAAGATGAGCAGCCACATGCGGCCCACGCGGTGGCGGCGCGTCAGATTGGGCGCAAAACCGGTTGTTTCCAGGTGGATGGTGTCCTTGGGTGCGCGCTGTTTCATTCGTATTCCTCCCGGAAGCGCTTGACGATGCGCTGGCTGAGGATGTTCAGCCCCAAAGTCATAAAGAACAGCATCAGCCCGATGGCGAAGATGCTGTTGTAGTCGATAGAATTGTAGCTCAGGTCACCGCCGCTGATACGGACGATGTGCCCGGTCATCGTTTCGGCGGCTTTGAAGGGGCTGAAAGTGAACGCGGGCCCCGCACCCGCGGCGATAGCGACGACCATCGTCTCGCCGATAGCGCGTGATGTAGCGACGATAAAGGCTGCGGCAATACCCGATAGCGCAGCGGGTACGACGATTTTCACTGCCGTTTCCAGTCGTGTCGCGCCCAGGCCGTAGGCGGCTTGCCGCAACGATTGGGGAACCGCGCTAAGTGCGTCTTCGGCCATTGAGCTGACCAACGGCAGAATCAGGATGCCGATGACGATGCCCGCCGAGGCGGTGTTATAAATTTCCACGGTGTCCACGCCAAAGATGCTGCGTAATAAAGGCGTCACAAACGTCAGTGCGAAATAGCCATAGACCACGGTAGGGATGGCCGCCAGAACCTCCAGCAGCGGCTTGAGCACGCTGCGCACGCGGGTGGAAGCGTATTCGCTCAAATAGATCGCCACACACAACCCCAGCGGGAGCGCGACAGTGACAGCGGTCAGCGACGTCATCAGCGTGGCGTTCACCAAGGCCCAGATGCCGAACTTGCCGATCTGCGGGTTCCACTCCGTCTTGGTGAAGAACTCGGCCAGCGTGACCCTGCGCGACGCCTCGATCTCGACACCGACCTCGTGAGCTTCAGCGACAGTGTTTTGTTGACCGCGCTCGACCGTCACCAGGTCGCCGCGAATGTCGATGACGGTCATTGCCTCGGAGCGGATGCGGATGGAACTGTTGATGCTGAACGCCATCCCCGTTTCGGTCATCTTGAAGGTCGCCTGCGCGGCATCCATCGGCTCGACCAACGTGCGTCCGGTCTCTTCCCATTGCTGGCGGGTGAAGAAGAGCAAGGATTCCTTGCCCAATTCGTAGACGATGCCCAACGTCACCAGGATCGAAAGTGCGCCGCACAGAAACAGAAACCCTTGAATCAGGGTCTCCGAGATGCGCAGGCGTTTACGCAACGCTGTTCGGTGCGCCGATGTTTCTTGAGGATACACGCCGACTTTCACTTGACTGACCATAAGCCTCCGTTTTCTGTGTCAGGGGGACGTTGATGGGCATCACCTGCGCCCATCAACGTCTTTTCCCATTTTTTGTTACTATCGTACAAAAACTTTGTGTAAAAGTTTCTTAACCTATTGCATCGCCTCAACCCAGGCCTGCTGTGCGGCGAGCATCGCCGTTTCGCTAGCGGGGAAGTAGCCGACATCGACGACTTCTTCGTTTACATAGGCCAGGAAGAAGTTGATGTAGGCGGCGACCTGCGGCTTTTCCTGCATGATCTTGGCATCCGAGTAGAGGAAGAGCGGGCGGGCGAGTGGATAGGTGTTGTTATCCACGGTCTCGCCATTCGCAGCGATACCCTCGAGCGACAGTACCTTGAGCGTGCCGGCGTTCTCGGCGTAGTAGGCGTACCCGAAGTAGCCGATCGCATAGGGGCTGCCCAGGACACCCTGCACCAGCACATTGTCATCCTCACTCAACTGTGTGCTGCTGGCGCTGAGGTGCGGTTCCTTGTCCTTGTCGAAGACTTCTTCCACGAAGTAGTCGAACGTGCCGCTGTCGGTGCCGGGGATGAAGCGCAGGATGTTCTCGGCGGGCCAGTCGGCGCGCACGTCCGACCATTTCTCGGCGGTCGAGAAGATGAGCGCCAGTTCTTCCATCGTCACGTCGCTGACGAAGTCGTTCTCCTGGCTGACCACGACGGCCAAGGCGTCGGTGCCGACACGGAACTCAATCGGCGTGCGCCCGATAGCCGCGCAAGCCTCCACCTCGGAGTCCTTGATGGCGCGACTGGCGTTGGCCACGTCGGTCTCTCCGGTGGTGCAGAAACGCTCGTAGCCTGCGCCACTGCCGATGCTGTCGATAGTGATCTGGCCTGTGAAGCCTTCATCGTAGAAGCGCTCGGCCATCCGCTCTGCCAGCGGGTAAACCGTCGAGCTACCGGCGGTCACGACGTTCCCGCTCACTTCCAGCGGGTTAACTTCCGGCAGCAAGCCTGCTTGGGCGGGCTGGGCGACAGCCGGTTCCTCGGTCTTTGCCGGGGCTGTGGTGGGTGCTGAAGTCGGGGCCGGGGTAGGGGTAACCTCACTTCCACACGCAGTAGCGATCATAGCCACCAAAATGAACAAAACAACTAATGTGCGATGCATTGTAATCTCCTCCTGATCAAAGTATAGTTTTCTTCTGAATCGCATCTTGATCATAGCACAACAAGGTTAAGAGGATTTCAACACGAGGTTGACGTTATGTTAAGAATCTATCCGGAAATTCCTCTCGGATTCCTTGGGCTTGACCGGTGCTCCTGCCACCCTGATGCAATTCGCCACCTTTCCAACCTGCAGGACCTCCAAGCCTACGGTACTCTGACCGTGTAACACCGCGCGGAGAACAAAAGGAGAGGACGCGGGAGCAATCCCGCGTCCTCTCCTTTTTCATTTACAGCGATAGCTATACCCAGGAAGTGTTCTTGTGATTTCTCCTATTTCTGGCGTTTCAATCGCAAATCGCGGTCGCGGACGAAGCGCTCGATGCCCGCCAGCAGCCACGCTGGCGAGAGATGTGCCTCGTCGATGACCTCGTCCAACGTGCCACCGGTGCGCCAGCGGTCGTCCCAATCCGCCGAGAGCGCGTAGGTCTCCGAGACTTTGCTGAACAGCCAATCGTGCATCAGCCAGCGCGCCTGCGTGGTGATGACGGTGGAATCGGCCCAATCGTCCGGCGAGAGCACGCTCTGCCGGTAGCGCTCCGGTTGCAGCGCGAACAACTGCGGGCTGGTCGCGCAGACGATCTTGACGTTCAACCCGCGTTCCCCCAAATCCGGCAGCAGCTTGACGACGCTCGCCATCGCGCTCGTCCCCTGGACGATGACCGTCCCGCCGCGCGGTTGGTCGGGCGCGTAGTCGCGGACGACGTAAGCGCCGCGCGCCGCCGCGAAGTGCGACGGCATCCCCAGGGCGGCGCGGTCGGGGATGGTGACCGGTGGGCGGGTGAGGTGCAACGCGACGATGGGCGCGGATTGGCACAGCGCCGCGCCGAGCAGCACCGGCACTTCGTTGTGTTCCCACGGGTGCAGGTTGATGATCGCGCCCTGCGGGAACAGTTGCGTCACGCCCGGCGAGAAGATGCCGAAGTGCGTGCGGCTGTCGTCGGCGGTCTCCGGCCCGGAGTGGCCTGCGATCCACAGCACCTTCCCCACCTTGAGCTGCCCATCCTGCGCAAGCTGGCTGAAGAGGCGGAACGGCCCGTACTTGAGGTACGAGAACGAGCCGTAAGTCGAACACGCGCCCCAAAAACCGTCGAACGCCGTCTCCGGATCGTCCGCGAAGTTCACCGTTGCCAGTCCCGCCAAAATGCCCGCGTTGGAGAATTCAGTGATCTCCTGCGGCAGCAGCACACCCTCGGACAACCCGGCGCGCTCATACCAGCCATATCCTGCGAAGTCGCCGTGAGGTTTAGCAAACCCGCTGATCATCGTCGAATCCGCCAGGTCCGCGGAGGCCGCGATGAACAAGGGCCGCCCATACTCCCGCGCGCCGAAGGCGTTGGCCCACGCGGCCCACGTGCTCAACGCGGCGCGGTTGGCGATGCTGGTGCCCGGTGCGACATACAGGTCGGCGGGATAGTTTTCGTAATCGTAGAGCCGGTTGTCGGTGAACGGGACGCCTTTGCCCAGGCGGAACGCCGGGATGTGCTCCGGCACGCTTTCGCCCAGCGCGACGAGCTGGTCCGCCAGGTAATCCACCAATGCCTGATCCTGGTGTAGCACGTCGATCACGGCCTTGAGGTTCGCCGCGAATTCGGCCTTCAACGCCTCCGGCTCCTTGGGGGCCGCCCCGCCGAAGTTGGCGAAGGTCACGCCATACTTTTCGGCGAACGGGCGCTTGGTCTCCCAAAATAGCTCGCTGTTGATAGGGTGGGGCGCGCCGTGGGATTTGTTGTCGTACTTCAGATACTCGCGTCCCTTGCGCGTCTTTACCCAGGTGACGCTCGGTACGCGATCTGGATTGTCTGCTATCGCCATTTCCAATAGTGCGCGTGTTACCGGTCCCCACTCGCTGCCGGATTCCGTCCCGAAGACGCGCCAGCCGTGCGCGCCGAACCAGTCAGCGGGCGTCCCGTAGACCACACGGCTGATCGCGTGATCGTCGATGCCGAAGTCGTTCCAGTCCACGACGTAGTAGAGGTTGTCCAGCGCCAATCCCCACGCGGAGTTCATCGTCTCGTGGGTCGCGCCGGGCGTCAGGCCGCCCTCGCCCTCGAAGATGAAGACCTTGACGCCGTCCGCCCCGGCCCGCTTGAGCGCGAGCGCCAGGCCCGCCGCCGCCGGGCTGCCGTGTCCCGAAGGCCCGGTGTTGAACTTGAGGAACAGCGTCTTGCCCTCCATCTCCGCGTGGCCCGAAAGCCCTCCGCGACGGCGGAAACCGAGTAGGTCTTCCCAATAGACGGCGTGCTCCTCCACAAGGGCGTAGCGTGGATCGCCGGTTTGCGCGAACTTGATCCGCAGCGCCTCGTCGAGGACGGCGAAGGTGCAGTAGATGAGCGGCACGGTGTGCCCCGCGCCCAGGACGAAGCGGTCGCCGAAGCGCTTTTCGGGGTGGCGGATGTCCCAGCGCATCACCCCGCCGAGCAGCGTGGCGAGCAGCGCGTGCACCTTCGAGCGCGATCCGCCCGGATGCCCGCTCTGCCGGTAGTTGAGCGTGATGTCGATGAGCTGGTCGATCAGGTCTTTGGTTTTTTCCCAGTATGGGAAGTCGCCGCTCACGACCTGGTAGTGGGTTTCGAGGGTGGTGTCGATTATGTCTGACATGGTTATTTTCTCCCGGATGATATCGAGGTCTTTAAGAACTTGCCGAGATCATATCATTATCGAGCCGTATGTGCAAATGCGAATTGTTAACGCATGTAGCAGTTACCCTGGATCGTTGTATAATGAGGTTGTCGGTTGGATTGACCGTTGAGAGGGAGGTTGGAAATGTTGACCAAAACAGTTGAGGTGCGAGAGGCGCAATTGCGGCTAGATGAGTTGTTATCGTGGGTGAAAGCCGGCACCGAAGTCATCCTGACTAAGGGTGAAACCCACATCGCGCGTCTGGTTCCTGTCGATTTTTCTACGACGCCTCGTGTGCCGGGCTTGCACGCCGGCGATATTTGGATGAGCGATGATTTCGATGCGCCACTGCCTGAGGAATTCTGGACTGAGCAGGCATGAAATTACTTCTTGATACCCATACTTTCATCTGGTGGGATAGCGATCCGGTTAAGCTTTCCTCTCAGGTACTGGCTTTGTGCCAGGATCGTGATAATACGATATTACTGAGCGTGGTTAGCGTATGGGAGATGCAGATCAAATCCCAACTGGGCAGATTGACACTTCATAGGTCCTTGACAGAAACTGTGACAAGTCAACAGCAATCCAATGGAATTCAAATTCTTCCGGTGACATTAGCCCACGTGCTGGCGTTAAATACTTTGCCGTTACATCACAAAGACCCGTTTGACCGTTTATTGATTTCCCAAGCCTATCTTGAAGGGGCTACACTTTTGAGCAAAGATGCTATATTCACCGATTACTCTGTCAAAGTGATGTGGTGAGTTTTACAACACATCTCATCCAGGTGGATGAGATGTGTTGTTTTGCAGCTACAATTCATAATCCATCGGCTTGTCAAACCCGTTCTCCGCGAACAACACCTCGCGCGGCTTGCGCGGACGGGCAGCCGGTTCCTCGGCAGGGACGCCCACCGGCGTCAGGCAGACGAGGCCGTGATCGTTGGGGATGCCCAACACGGCCTTGACCTGCGCCTCGTCATACGCGCCGATCCAGCACGTGCCGTAGCCCAGGCTGGTCGCCGCGAGGATCGCGTGATCCAGCACAATCGTCCCGTTGACCTTACCCTCGCCGGGCAGCGTCACCAGGCACAAGATCGCGGCGGCGTCCGCCATCCACATTTGCCCACTGCACGCCTCCGCCGTCTTGCGCCGCATCTCTGGGTTGGTGACGACGATCATCTTCCAGTTCTGTTTGTTCGATCCCGTCGGCGCGCGCCGCGCGGCTTCCAGAATCAGGTGCAAATCCGCCTCCAGGACCGGCTCTGGCTTGTATTTGCGAATACTCCGTCGTTTCCATAGCGTTTCCAGCGTCTCGTTTATTGCGTTGCCTCCTGTAACCACTAATCTACACGAATGCGCACATTCGGCGAATGCGTACATTCGTGGTAAAAAATCTGCTTAATCTGCTCAATCTGCTGACTGAACCTACCGCCGCGTTGCCATCTCTTTGACGGCATTGATCAACATCGTCGTATCCAGCCCGATGGAGATGAAGCGGAAGCCTTCCGCGACGCGCCGCGCCACCTCGCCGGGCTTGGGATCCACGATGAGCAGCCCCGGGACGACGCCCGCATCCTGCGCGGCACGCACGACGCGCGCCATCGCCGCTTCCACGTTGGGGTGGGTGACCTGGCCCATCAGCCCCATCGTGCCGGAGAGGTCGTAGGGGCCGACGAAGACGACGTCCAGGCCGGGCAGGGCGCAGATGCCTTCGATGTTATGCACTGCGTCGATGTGCTCGATCTGCAACGCCACCAGCGTCTCGGCGTTGGCTGTGGCGACGTAGTCATCGAAGGCCGCGCCGTAGGCGTGCGCTCGCCCGATGCTGATGCCGCGCTCGCCCTCCGGAGGGTATTTTGCGTAACTGATGGCCCGCTGCGCATCCTCCACGGTGCGGATCATCGGCACGATCACGCCCTCCGCGCCGGTATCCAGCGCCCACTTGAAGTGCTCCGGCGCGTTGACCGGCAGGCGAAACAACACCGGGCAGCCGTGCCCCTGGATCACCTGAACGTGTCCCAGCGCCGCCGGCCAATCGAAGATGCCGTGTTCGATATCTAGCACGACCCAGTTGAAGCCGGACTGCGCCAGGATTTCGGTAACGATGGGATGCCCGATCATCTGCCAGGTGCCGATGCTGCTTTCACCGCGCGCGAGTTTTTCCTTGATTTGATTGTGCATGCACTCACTCCTCGTCTAAAATAAACCACGAATCTTCACGAATCTTCACGAACAGGAAAAAATTAGTGTGGATTCGTGAAGATTGGTGGTAAAAATTCTTATCTCCGTTGGTGTGGACTCCGGTACGTGAATTCGCTACTTCCTTACGATTGGCAGCGTCAACAGCGCGTGTGGGACGACCAGCACGTCCAGTTCGTTGCCCAAATCCGCCGCAACGATCTGCAATGCTTCGTCCATCGTCTGCGCCGGGATCATTTTGCATGCTGCGACGATCTCCGGACACTCGCTGCCGACGATGATGACACGGCATTGCTCCAGGACTTTCGCCATAACGAACGCCCGCTGCCCGCCGGGCGGGTAACCGTTGGCGCGCGCGTCGTCGAGGATGAAACGCACATCGGGCGCGTCGCGCATCGCGGCGAGGAATCGCTGCTCGCCCACGCCTTCACCGGCGCCTTCCTGGCAGCGCGCGGGCGTGATGTAGTAGCCACCCGGCCGCACGACCGGCGTTGGCGCGAAGTGCAGGTACGAGGGCGCGCGGCTGGCCTGGTAGAGGTTGGCGTCCTTCGGAAAGCCGACGCCGCCAATGGCGATGTCAACCTGCTGCGGGATCGCCACCTCGTACATCGCCCGCGCGAATTCGACCAGCCGACGGTGCGTCTCGACCGGCTCACCCGCCATGACGCACACGACGCGCCCGTTATCGTCCAGCACGACGTTGAGGATGAAGCGCAGCCCCGCGCGCAGCGCCGCCTCGGTGATGGCTTCGTGAAACGGATTCCCCTCGATTTGTCCCAGGCGGGTGTTGGGATCGTCCACGAAGCGCGGGCCGTGGCTGTAGGCGATCAGCGCCTCACCCGCCGCGCCGACGGCGACCGTCTTGCGCCCGCCCGAATAGCCGGCGTACTGGTGCGGCTCGACGATCCCCGTGGCGATGAGCAGGTCGGCGTCGTAGGCGGCCTTGTGGACGGAGAGCGGGATGCTGTTGACCTCGCCCAGATCGACGAGCGCGGCGGGGTTTTGCGGTTCATTGTCGATGACCCGGTAGCGGTCGACGACATTCTGTCCCAGTTTAGCGACTTTTTCCGCGTGCGTGCTCGGGCGGTGCATTCCGATGCCGCACAAGAGCGTGATGTCCTCGTCGCGCACACCGGACCGTTCCAGTTCGCGCAGAATGGGCGGGATGAGCAAATCGTCGGGGCAAGCGCGGGTCGCGTCGGTAAATACGATGCAGACGCTATCGCCCGCCCGGGCCAGGTCGCGCAGTGGTGGCGAGTTGACTGGATCAGCCAGCGCTGCATCGACGGTCGCGGGCACGTCTTCGAGCGGCGGCATCCGTTTGGATTCGACCAGTCGCCCGCGCATGCCGGGGAGTAGTTCAAATGCAAGGGTAGTTTTGCTGTATGGAACGTGATATGTCGTCATTTAGTCTTCAGTCGGATAGTCGTTAGTTGGATAGTCTTTAGTCGATTTTAGTCGGCTGTAGGAGTCTTGTCAAACCAGGATCCTATCATTCTCGCTTAAAGGGGATCGGCAGATCCCCGTTTTACGCCACAAAGAGCCATAAGGCGCGGATTTGACGATCCGCTCGAAGCAAAAGATGAAAGCGTGACGAGAATGGTGAAGCCCTGCTCGTCAAACTGGGCGCAGTGGCTTAAGTCTAAAAAGGGATGTATACTTTTGATGTTGACTGTAAGTGACTACGTGACTACCAGACAGATGACTACACGACTATTTCCACAGGAGGATAGCAGGTATGGGCATCAAAAAATTCAAAAGCAACCCAGTGGTTGATCAGTTGCGCAGCGGGCAGCCGAGTGTGGGGAGTTGGCTCTCGCTCTGTTCGCCGGTGGCGGCGGAGACGATGGCGCAGATGGGATGGGACTGGCTGGTGATAGACGCGGAACACAGCCCCGTGGGCTTCGAGACGATGGTCAACTGCTTCCGCGCGGTGCAGTTGGGTGGCGCAGTCCCGATGGCCCGCGTTCCCTGGAACGACACGGTGTGGATCCAGCGCACGCTGGATGCGGGGGCGTTGGGTCTGGTCGTGCCGATGGTCAATACGGCGGAGGATGCGCGCACTGTGGTGAGTAATATGAAGTACGCGACCAAAGGCCAGCGGAGTTCCGGTGGCAGCCGCGTCGCTGCTTATATTGACGGGGATTACCGCACGTGGACCGACGACAATCTTGCTATCATCGTGATGATCGAGACGGCGCAGGCCGTGGAGAACGCCGAGGCCATCTTGGGGACGGAGGGCGTCATCGGCTGTTTCATCGGCCCCAACGACCTGGCGCTGTCGTTGGGCGTCCATCCGAGCGAGACCGGGCCCGGCACAGTCCACGAGGACGCGATCCAGGCTGTGCTCGCGGCAGCGAAAAAGACCGGCAAGGCGGCGGGAAAGCACTGTTTCACCTCTGCGGAGCTCACCTTGCGCATCCGTCAGGGGTTCCAATTCCTGGCCCTTGCCAGTGACTTGAGATTTATGTCGAAGGCTGCCCGCGAAGAGTTCGACGCCATTGACTTCACCGGCGTGACAGCGGATGACGCGGTGGATGCGAAGGGGACCCTTTACTGAAACAATCCCGGACTTTGGACTTTCGACTTTGGACTACTTTAGGGAGGCCTATGATGAAGGTTTTGATCGGTGCGAGTTTGATGGGGCTGGAGAAAGCGATTCCTGATTTGAAGACGAAGTATCCCGACGTGGAATTCGCGTATTGCGACCAGCGTGAGGCGTTGCCAGCGATGATCGCCGACGCCGACGTGTATATGGGATGGTTGGACCGTGATACCTTCCTCGCCGCGAAGAAACTCAAGTGGCTGCAATCGCCAAGTTCGGGCGTCAACAACTTCCTGACGATTCCAGAATTGGTGGCGGGTGACGTGATCTTGACCAGCGCGCGGGGGACACATGGTGCGTGTCTGGCCGACAGCGTGTTTGGTATGATCCTGGCCTTCACGCGTAGCATCAAGGACTTCGTGCTCAAACAACAAAAGCACGAGTGGTCGATGCGCGAGTTTCGCCCACAGATGGTCGAGCTGACGGGCAGCACAATGGGCATCATCGGGCTGGGCACGGTGGGGCGGGCGACGGCGCGGCGCGCGGTGGCTTTCGGGATGCGTGTCGTCGCTGTGGATATACTGCCCGTGCCAAAGCCGGGCACCGTCGAAGCATTGTGGGCGTTGGATCGCCTCCACGACTTGCTAAACATCTCCGATTACGTCGTCGTGACTGTGCCCTACACGCGCGAAACCGACGGGATGATCGGTGCGGCAGAGATCGCGCAGATGAAGTCCGATGCGCTACTGGTAGCGATCTCGCGCGGGCGCATCATCGACGAAGACGCGCTGATCATGGCGTTGAAGCGCGGTCACCTGAGTGGCGCGGCGCTGGACGTCTTCGCACAGGAACCGTTGCCGCCGGAGAGCGAGTTGTGGGATATGCCGAACGTGCTCATCACCCCGCACGCCGCCGGCGGGACGCAGTTCGAAAGGCAGCACGTTCTCGACATCTTCTGCGAAAACCTTAGGCGTTTCCTGGATGACGATCTTCCGTTGCGCAATCAGGTGGACAAGCGGCGGGGATTCTGATCAGGGGAACTCATCGTCTATTACAACGTTTTGGGGTATAATAAGATCAGTGCTAAAAATGTTGTGTACCGGCGCGAGTCATTATTAACTGCTCTTAGGTAGTTCCAGAATTTAAACCAGGCCACATCAGAGGAAAGTTCCTGCGCCTGCGCCAAAGTCTGGCCGGTTTATTTTCCTGGAACGGCCTTAAATGCTCAAACGCTGCGTAATGCGTGAAGGAGGGGCGTATGCAGGATATGCAAGATGTACAACCCTTGCGAGACGAACAAGATATGCAGGCCTATTACAATCCACCCGCACCGGGTGGTGCGCCGCGCTGGTTTTATCCCATAGCTGGATTTGTCGTGTTGTGTTTGATCGTGATTTGCCTGCTGGTCGTGCTCGCATTGCGCAGCATTGGTGTGTTTCCCAGACCGACGCCCACACCCACAACCCCGCTGGTCATTGTGACGCCGTCCTCTGGACTGCCGGGCACGACCGTCACGGTAGAGGGCGCCGACTGGCCGTCTTACGTTGCCGTCGAGGTTATCTTGATCAACCTCAAGACGGGGCGCCAGATGCTCCCACCGGCGGCGACCGTACTCGTCAAGGAGGACGGTACTTTTAACGTCGCGCTCATCCTCGGCGAAGGATGGCGTGGCCACGAGGGAGTGGATGTGCTGGTGCAGGCGCCCTCCGCGGATGTGTTGGCGACGACGCGCTTTTTCTTTACCGAGACGCCAGTGTCGTCGCCAACGGCTACAACTGTGCCAGATGTCACACCTTCACCCACACTTACGCCCACGCCGGCGAGCATACCTACGATCACGCCATCGCCTACGCCCGATCCCGGCGCGTGGTACGGGCAGTATTACACGAACACGACGATGTCGGGTGTCCCAGGACTCGTGCGCAACGATCCGCAGTTGGATTTCAATTGGGGCAGCGGTGGGCCGGTGGATGAATTCCCCAGGAACAATTTCTCGGCGCGCTGGGTGCGCAAGGTGACCCTTGAAGGTGGACCATATCACTTCTTTGCGACGGTGGACGACGGTGTGCGATTATACATCAACGATAAATTGATCATCGACGACTGGCGTACCAGTTCGAAGCGCACCCTCACTGCTGACTTGCTGCTGGTATCGGGGAGTTACGTGATGCGCGTGGAATACTTCGAGGCGACGGGGCAGGCACTGATCCAGGCAGGGTGGGAGAAACAGAACGATTTCACCGATTGGAAAGGCGAATACTGGAGCAACCGGACGCTTGAGGGTGTCCCGGCTCTGGTGCGTAATGACGCGCGCCTGGACTTCAACTGGAGGACGGATGCGCCGTATCCGGGTTTGCCCGCGGATAACTTCTCGGCCCGTTGGACGCGTGCGATGACGTTCGATGCGGGCACCTATCGTTTCCGATTGACGGTGGATGACGGCGCGCGATTGTGGATCAACAATCAGCTCGTCATCGATGAGTGGCGCGATGGCGCGGAACGGGAGCGGGTCGCCGACGTCCCGTTAGCCGCCGGTACGCACAATCTGCGCGTCGACTATTACGAGGGCGCCGGCAACGCGCGTATACGCCTGACCTGGGAGAAGGTCACGCCCATCTTCCCCGACTGGAAGGGTGAATACTGGAACAACACGATGTTATCCGGGTCGCCGGTGTTGGTGCGCAATGATCCCAAGATCGACTTCAACTGGGGGCCGAACGCCCCGGCGGTGGGGTTGCCGGCGGACAATTTCTCCGTGCGTTGGACGCGCGAATTGACCTTGACGGCGGGCGTATACCGTTTCCTGGCCGTGGCCGACGATGGGATTCGGATTTCCGTCAATGGCACGTTGATTCTGGACGAGTGGCACATCAGCGCAGGCGATCGAACGTACCATGCGGAGGTGAAGTTAGGGACCGGCACTTATACGATCGTCGTGGAATACTTCGAGAAAGGCGGTAATGCCCTGGTCAAGATGGGCGTCGACCGTGTGGGTGATTTGCCCACCTCCACCCCGACGATTACGCCGACGCCGACCATCACGTTGACGCCGACACCGACACTGTCGCCTACGCCAACACCCACACCAACCATAACACCTACGCAAACCGAAACGCCGACGGTTACGTCTACGCCTACGCAGACGGAGACGCCGCCTAGTTCTGGCGGGAATCCATAAATCTGCCTGACAAGGACACTCCCGATGGTCACCATCGGGAGTGTTTTTTGTGTCGCGTTATACTTTTTCGCCGCACTCTGGGCAGAACTTCGCGCCCGGCGTCAGCTTTGTCCCGCAGTTCTGGCAATGCTGCGCGGCTTTGAGCTTGTGCCCCACACTCCGGGCAGAACTTGGCGTTGGTCGCCAGTGGAGCGTGGCAGTTCGGACACGAAGCCATGATGGTCTCGCGCCAGTTCTCCTTGCCCAGGTGTTTATCTTCCTCGGCCATCGCCGCGTGCGCCCACGCCTCTTCGACGGAGCGGCTGGATTGCGCGGCGGACATCTCCACGCCTAGGTCGGGTGCGCAGTCCTTGCACAAGCCACGCTTGGTGTTCCAGCAGCTCTTCTTGCATACCCACGCCGAGCAGCGCGGGCACTGGATGAAGTTGGGGCGAGTCTTTCCAACGCCTGTGCGAAGGCGCCGTCGTGGGCTTTCTGCCAGGCCGCCGAACGCGCGCGTTCCGCCACGTCGGCGGCGGAGCCGAAGATGCCGCCGAATAGACTGCTCGCCGTATCCAGCACCGAAGCCGCCGTCCCCATCGCCCACGCCTGGAACGGCGTGCGATACCCCGTCCCGCAGCGGTTGCAGTGAAACTCAAACTGAAACCCACGGTCGTTGCTCAGATCGCTATAATTCGAAACGAACTCGATCTCGTTGCTCATATCGATACAATGCCTCCTGCGAAATAGTCGGAATGACAAAGACTACAAAAGTCTCAGCACGTGTTGGGATTTGCAGATCCCGTGTTCAACGAAAGTATTTACCCGATCAGGTTCCTTGTGAGACTTTTGTAGTCTGGTCAAAAGTAGCTGCATTGTACCACGTTTGTCGATTTGTGTAAGAGCTTGTAGGGCGCGTTCATAATTCTCCTGTGGCGGTGCGATCAGGAGCGGCTACCAATGAAATGCGGCGGATTGTGATCCGCCGCAAGCACAGGTAGGGAGCAGGTTGTTAGCCACGCCGCTTCTTCTTGCGCAGCGCCACGAGGATCAGCACGACGGCGACGCCGGCAATGACGCCGGGAAGCCAGGCGGGTGGCTCGGGCAGGGGTTCGGGAAGCTGTTCGGGCGGCGTCTTGGCGGCGTCCCAGTTGACTTTGCTGGCGCGCGCGCCGGTGGTGTTTGCGCCGGTAAAATCGGCCCCACTCACGTCAACGCGCTTGAGCATGCTGCCGGTGAGGTCTGCTTCGGTTAGATCGGCGTCTTTGAGGTTGGTTCCCGTAAGCTTTGCGCCGAGCAATTTCGTCCCACGCAGTTGGCTCCCCGTCAGGTTCACGCCCATCAAGCGGCTGTCCGTCATCTCAGCGCCGGAGAGGTCGCTCCCTTCGAGGTTGACGCCCATAAGCTTCGCGGCGGTGAGTTTGGCCTTGGTGAGCACGGCCTTGAGCAGGTTGACGCCCATCATCTTAGCTCCGACCATGTCGGCGTTGGCGAGGTTGGCGTCAGCCATCTCCGCGCCCGCGAAGATGCCGCCGGGGATGTTCGCGCCGGACAGGTTCACGCCGGCCATCTTCATACCCGCGAGTTTTGCACCCGCCAGATCCATGTCGCTGAGATCGGCGCCGGTCAGGTCGCGCGTCGTGCGCATCTTCTCGAAGACCTGCTCGGAGGTCAGCTTGACGGCCGATTCGGTCACGGTCGGTTCAACGGTAGGGATTTCTTCACTCATTTCGATAGCTCCTTTCTCGTATCGGATTATTTTTTCAACGCCCGTACTGCATTCGCACAGGCCATGTACCAATACGAGTCCTCGGTGAGGAAAGTTGCGATGTTCTGGGGCGTGCCCGGATTCGACTTCTATTTCAATATGGCGAATGCTTGAATAACGAAAAACCTGACAGGTTTTCCGAAACCTGTCAGGTCTGCTTCATCTACTACTGCCCCGCGACAAATTCTACCGCCGCATCGTAGCGGGCGTAGGCGTGGTCGACTAGCGCTTCGATAGCCGCGTCGAAATCCGCTCCCGACCGCAAGAAGGTGTGTTCCGCGTTTTCGCTGAGGACGTAGGGTTCGATGAGTGTGGCTAACTCGCGATAAGTCGACTCCATTTTCGACGGTTCGAAGGCGGTGTTGATGACCGCGTCCACGTAAGCCACGTACTGTGCGTGGTAAACCTCGTCGTCCAGCAGGTAGCGGATCAAGGGCCAGTTGTTGCCGACCTCGTCTAGACTGAGTGAGAGACTGCTCCGCTTTCCGGAACTTAGCGCCTCGTTGTTGTCCCAGGGAATCCAGACGATCTGATCCGTTGTTGGATCGTGGTAAAGGTAGTAATTGTGCGACATCTGCCCGTACGTGTCCCAGTTTTGCACCACGGTGTTGACTGCCAGCCAGTTGAGGAAGCCGTCCACATCGAAGACGGCTTCTAGCCCAGCGCGCCACGCCGCCGGATCGTCGGTCCGTGTGTCGGCGTGCAGTGCGTCGAACAGGGCCTGGATGTCGCTCCAATCCTCCTCGCTCGCGTTGGTCTGCTTGTCGAATGAAGCCTCGTTGAACGTTCCCTCGGCGAAGGTCGCCCCATTGCCCGAAGGTTTGTAGGCGTTGCCGTCGTCGACGATGTTGCCATCGTTAGCAAACTGCGTCTCGATGACGGTATCGTCCACCACCTCGACGGCGGTGTAAAGGCCGAAGTAGACAGGGCCGTCGCCGTACTCGATGTAGACTTCGTAGAAGGCGGTCTGCGCGGCAGGCACGCCCGCTTCGCGGAAGACGTCGGCGGTCACCTTCTCGCGCAAGAAAGACGCATCGTTGAAGTTGCTGGCGAAGGTCAGTTGCTTGAAGCCGTAAAAGCGCTGATCGTCGATCTCAGGATGCGCATCCTCGAATTGGTCGAAGTCCAGGCGCAGCGGGAGCTTCATATTGCCGCTGCTCCACGTGGATCTCAACGACGAGTTGCCTTTGAAGCGCAGGCCGACGTTGGTCCACGTGTCATCCTCGAAGGCTATGGTGACGGGCACATAGATGGGATTTTCGCCGCCTTCCAGCGGCATCCCGCCTTGCGGCCTGCCCATCGGACGGTCGCCTGGGGCTGCCGGAGGCGCCTGACCGGCGGGTGGGGCAGGGCGCTCCTGAGGTGCGTTGCTGCCTGGACGCATGGGTCCGCCGCCCATCTCCCTGCTTCGCGTGCCAGGCTCGCCATACAGCGATGCCATATCGTCCAGCATCGCCTGCCAGTTTTCCGGCTCGATGACGATGTCGATGCGGTTGACCTCGTCCTGCGGGAACACGACGTCGTAGTCGGGTTCGGCGGATTTGTCGTGCGTGGCTTCGCTCCAGCCGTCCGGGCGGGCGACGTCGTCGTCTTTGACGTCGTCGTCTTCCCCGCTGTCGCTAGTAGTGCTTGTGGCCGTTGGTTGGGCCTCTTGCGCCAGCACTGCGGATGTGCCATTGCCGGATGTAACGTCAGTTCCCGCGGTGTTGCAGGCTGAGAACAACAAAGTTATGATCGTTATTATCAAGAGTGAGTTACGTTTCATTTTCGTTTTCCTCCGGGTTGTTATGGATTGCGGGCGTCCCGCCCGCACTTGAGCGGACGAGCCGTCCGCGTTCCTTCACCTTACGGCCGCCCGTGACCACCACCGGGACCGCCCATCCCGCCGCTTTGTCCGGTGACGATGCTGGCAATCGTAAAGCTGGAAACTTGCGTACCAGCGGTATATGTGCCATCCGCATACAGGCCATCGGTCATCATGCCGGTTGCTTGACCACCTACATCTACAACGTGTGTGGCACCGTTCTCCATCTCAGGTGAAGAGATGACGACGGTTTGGTACGTCTTCGTCGGTGCGAAGGTCAGGATGTTTTCCCCGTCTTCACTTTCGATGTGTGCGATGCTGCCCGCCTGTAGCGTCCCCTGTAAGTTGATCAGCGCAGAATACTGCGTGGATGCGGTGCTGGGCGATTGTGCCATCCCCGCGCTGCCCACGGCGACGAGGAACCCGCCGTTGACCACCAGATTCCCACCGACGTCCAGCGCACCGTTCCCGATCGTCGTGGGGCCGTTGACGATGACGAGGCCGTCGTTAAGCGTGCCCATACCGTTGGAATCCAGGCCGTCGCCGCCCGCGTCGACGTAGATGTAGCCGCCGTTGATTTCCAGATAGTTCACGGCAGAGGCCGTTTCCATCCCGCCCCCGCCCATCATCTCGCCGGAACCATCACTTACGTTGATGCCATCATCGCTGGAAACGATATGGACGGTCCCCTCGTTGATGATGATCACCGCGCTTTCGAGACCCTCGTAGGATTGGGTGATGTTGATGTTGCCGTTGTTGATGACCAGCGTCGCATCAGCGTGTATACCGTCGTCGCCGGTAGCCAGGACGAGGTCACCACCGTCCACCGTGAGTGTGCCGTTGGAATGGACGGTGATGGTCCCGCCGGTGATCTTGAGGTCATCCTTGCTGAAGATGCCGTTGTTGTAGTTTGCGTTGACGATGAGCGCGCCATCGCCGTTGATGGTGAGATCGTCGTGGCTGAAGATCGCGGCATTGGGCTCGTCGGAGGCGGGATCCTCAAAGACGTAGGCCTCCCCGTCGGTGACATAGTTCTGCGTCCCCGCCGCCAATGTGATGACGACCTTCTCCGCGTTGGCGACGTAGATAGGCGCGCTGGTAGAGCTGGTGATTTGCACACCGTTCAGCGTGAGTCGCACCGTTGCTTCGTCCGCCGTATCGACGACAATTTGGCCGTCGTTCAAGACGCCGCTGATGTCGTACGTTCCGGCAGCGGTGATGGTAACGACTGACCCATCCACTGTGGCGCCATTACCATCCACGCTGATGGAATCGCCCGCCAGTATGATGGCCGTTGTTGCACTGTCGCTATCGCTCACGTCCAGATCGTCACTCTCGTATTCCACCGATACGGGGACGGCTGTAGAGGTGACAGTCTGGGTTGTGTTTGTCGTAGAACTGCTCGTTGTAGAGGCGTCCGTCGATTGCGCGACCGACACGATGGCCGTTGGGGCCGTAGCTTCAGAGATGCTGTAGGCCGCAGTCTCACCGGAACAAGCAGTAAGGTTTAAGAGCAGAATCGCTGTCAACAATAAAGCTATGATCTTTTTCATTTTTATGTTCTCCTTTATTTTGTCTAACCTTGCGAGGGTGTGCGAACCTCGGGTTCGCCTTCAAGGTTTGTGACTAATGTTTTGTGAATTGGGTATCCGGGGCTACCCGCCACTCTTGCTCGAAGAGCGCCTTGTACGGAGTCCCCTTCTTCCTTGATTGGGCGGCTTTGGTTTGCATGCGTGGTTCGATGTAGTCGATCTTGATTTCGGCCACGTCGCGCAGGAAATCGAGTTTGCCGACTTCGCAGCGGGTGATGTCCAGCCCGGTGCGCGCGCGCAGATCGGCCAGCAATGCCTCGTAGTTCTCCGGTTTGATCAGGTCGATGCGTTCGTAGGTGATGGTCTTGTGGCCCACGTACTGGAAGCCCCAACCCTTTTCGACCAGCAGCAGCACCGCGATCACCAGCGCATCGGCGATGAGCAGGCCCGCGTAGTTCTCTTGCGCGACGAGAGTGGCGTTCACGAACGGTAGCGCCATCATCACGAAGAGATAGGTCATCTCGCGGATGGGAATGGGATCGGTGCGGTAGCGTAGCATCCTGAAGATGGCGAACATGCTCAAGCCCAGCCCGATGGTCACATTCACCCCTTGCAGCAGGTGCGCGATCAGGAAGATGAGCGTGTTGAACGTCAGGAAGGTCAGCACGTACTCCTTATCGCGCTTGACCGGATAGTAGATGGCGCGGATGATCAAGAACGCGACAAGACTGTTCAAGAGAAAACTGAAGCCGACGGTTGTGAAGTTATCCATGGTGATTTCCTTTCTTGCAGGCAGGTTTACCACGGAGACACAGAGAACACTGAGCTTTTCTCTGTGCCCTCCGTGTCTCTGTGGTTTAAGAGTTTATCGAGATAAAGATGTTGCAGCTTGAACCGGTTGGCCTTGATGTGATCGTAAAGCTGAGACACGCCGGTACAGTATTTGCTGAAGCGCAGCGGACGCACGCCCAGGGCGCGCATCTGCCCGACGAACGCTGAACGTAGTGAGTTCGTCGCCTGCTTCACTTCGGCAATGGCGATCCCAGGCATAGGAAGATGCGCCCCGTTTCCCGCAAAGCGCAGGCCGACGTCCAACGTCACCCGCTCGATGCCGTGCGTGCTGACCAGCGTGATCCGCCGGAAAGCGTTTTGCAGCCTGACTGCCAGCGCCGTCGAGGGGTAGGGGAAGCAGGTATAGAGAAAGTCCTCGGCCCAATCATCGATCTCGGTGACAATCTCCGCCGTCTGCACGCGATGTTTGACGGTGACGTTTTGGTTCGTCTTGTGCTTGACCTCGAGAAAGGCCAGCCCGCAGTCCGCGTACACGCGCGAGCGGACCTTGTAGCGGCTGCGCCAGCCGTCGTGATGTTGGCGGTAGAGCGCGAAATCCGGTGTGTCGAAGTAGAATGTCTGGTAGTGTTGCTGCCGTTGTCCCTCAATTTCGAGCACGCGATAGTCTACCGTCAAGCGGGCGAGCGCGTGGTAGAGTTGCGTTTCGCTGAGCACGTACTTGGTGTCGATGCGACGGAGCAACGCCGCATCCTGCATCTGCTCCAGGCCGATGGGGGTGAAGCGTTGGAGGATGTCCTCCGAGATCGTCGGGTAGTCGTTAGTCTTATAGTTATCGGTGCCTGTCACGTAAGTCTGCATGTTCGTTCCTCCGAGTTTACGTTAACAGGATACCAACAACTTGTTAAGAAGGGGTTAAGAAGGGGACAAGGATTTGTTCAAATTTACCCGGAGCTGAAGCATCGGGTGAAAAGCACGAAGCCCTACGGGCTAGGTTTCAGCCCCGCAGGGGCTTTGTGCCTTTAGCGCGTGGGCTTCAGCCCCGCGTTTCCGGTAGAAAAATCTCGAAGGTTGTCTCCTGGCCTGGGATGCTGCGTACGGCAATAGCGCCGCCATGCGCCTCCACCAGCGATTTAGCAATCGCCAGCCCCAGCCCCGATTCGCCGTTTTCGCTCTGGCGCGCGGCGTCGCCCCGGTAGAAGCGGTCGAAGATGTGCGGCAAATCCTCCGGCGGAATCCCGGTGCCGGTATCCGATACGCGCAACAGGACGCCGTTGGGGTGGGTGCGCGCGTGCAGGGTGATGTGCCCGCCGTCGCCGGTGTAGCGCAGCGCGTTGACGATCAGGTTGCCGAGCACGCGGGCGATGCGCTCGGGATCGATGGCGATGTCCGGTATGGCATCGTCAGCTTCGATGTGCACCGTCACGCCGGCTTCTTGCGCTTGCGGCAGATACGCTGCCTGCGCCTGGAAGAGCAACTCGAACGGCGACGTGGGCCGCCGGTTGAGCGTCAGTTCGCCCGCCTCCGCCAGCGAGAGCGTGCGCAAATCGTCGATCAGGCCGCTGAGGTGCTGCGCTTCCCGGTACATCGTCTCGAACGTGGCTTGCGTGGCGGGCAGGTCGCCGTCGCGCAGCGCCTCGGTGTAGCCCTTGATGACGGTCAGCGGCGTGCGCAGATCGTGGGCGATGTCCGCCGTCATCTGGCGGCGCAGGGTGGTAGCGCGCGCCAGGTCGGCGCTCATGCGGTTGAAGGAGACCGCGAGCTGGCCCAACTCGTCCTGGCTGCGCACGGGGACGGTTTGTTCCAGATTGCCCTGCGCCATGGAATGGGTGGCGGCGGTCAACTCGCGCAGGGAGCGGGTGAGGTTGCGGGAGGCGAAGATTCCCAGGAGGATTGCGGCGACACTCACGCCACCGGCAATCAACAAGAGCGCCTGATTCGTCCAGGCCAAATACCGCTCATTTTCGGGCCTGCGCGGGGGCAGGGGGGCGTTTTCCAGCAGCGTGCCGATGCGTTCGTTATCAAGCTCCACCGGCGTTCCCCGCGCGATCAACGCCGGCGGCATCAATTGCCCGATGCGGGTGTGGGCGTCGGGCACGACCACGCGATTATCCTGACCCACCAGAATCAAGCCTCTGAACATAAACGGGTCTTCACTCTGGGCACGTAGCGTCTGGATGACGCCGGCCCACGTTTCTGTGGCCTCGTAGTGGGCGGTGACGATGGCAATGAACGCTTCGCGGTTTTGCTCCAGCAACATCCGGTCGAAGGCCCACACCGTCGCATAGCGTGTGAACCCGACCACCAGCGCCACGCTGAGCAGGCTGATAAACAGCACGATCGCCGTCAACTTGAGCGTAAGCGAATTTATCTTTCTCATTCCAGTCCACTCCAAATATCACCACGGAGACACAGAGGACACGGAGATAGAGGCATTGCCAGCAATGCACAAAAGCTCTGTGTTCTCCGTGTCTCTGTGTTAGCTATCTCCGCAAAAGCGGTAGCCCACGCCGAAGACGGTTTCGATGTAGCGGGGATTGGCGGGGTCCGGCTCGATTTTCGTGCGCAGGTTGCGGATGTGGACGTTGATCGAGCGCTCCATCCCCTCGAAGGCGACGCCCTGCACGGCTTCCAGCAGCGACGCGCGGCTGAAGACGCGTCCCGGTTCGCGCATCAATGTCGCCAGCAGATCGAACTCCGTCGGCGTCAAGCTGACCTCCGCGCCACCAACGGTCACGGCGCGCCGGTCGCGGTCGAGGACGATGCCGGCGGCGCGCAGCACGTCGGGCGCTGCTGCGGGCTTCTCGGCGCGACGCAACACTGCGCGGATGCGTGCTAGCATCTCCCGCATCCCGAAGGGCTTGGTGATGTAGTCGTCGGCGCCCAATTCCAGCCCCAGGACTTTGTCCGTCTCCTCGAGTTTCGCCGTGAGCAGAATGATGGGCGTCTCTTGCTCTTTGCCGAAGATGCGGATGAATTCGTAGCCATCGATCTTGGGCATCATAATGTCGAGCAGGATCAGGTCGGGCTTTTCCGCGCGCGCCACGAACAGCGCCTCCTGCCCGTCCGCTGCCATCACCACGCGGAAGCCCTGTTCGGTCAGGTACGCTTTGACCATGGTGCGCAGGCTGGCTTTGTCATCCACGACCAGAATGGTTTTGGCCATTGTTCCTCTCCCGGTAAGAACGTTGTTGCTACTCTGCTGCATACTGCGCCTCCATTATACACCCGCCAGACTACAAAAGTCTCACGAGGGGCCTAGTTGCACAAACACTTGTGTCGAACACGTGGTCTGCACGTCCCAATACGTGCTGAGACTTTTGTAGTCTACACTCAGCATACACCAGGGAGATTAAGATTTGATTAAGATGGCGTTCAGAAGTGGACAATGCGGTAAATGCCAAGTGGCTTTGGGTGTGAACCGTGTTATAGTGTGCTAGTAAACACAACACCAAAGCGGAGGTTACTATGACCGACACAGCCCTGCAATCAAGCGTTACTTACGCACAGGCTCATACGGATGCGTTTATCGAACAATACAAGGATTTCTTGCGCATTCCCTCCATCGGCGCCGACCCGGCGTACCGCGCCGACGTGCGGCGTGCGGCGGAGTGGATCGTCGCGGAGATGGCGCGCATCGGCGTCGAGCACGTGCAGATCCTCGAAACGAAGGGCCAGCCCGCCGTCTACGGCGACTGGTTGCACGCGGACGCGGATGCCCCCACGATCCTGCTCTACGCGCATTATGACGTGCAACCCGTCGATCCGCTGGACCAGTGGGTGTCGCCACCCTTCGAACCGGACGTGCGCGAGGGCAAACTCTACGCGCGCGGCGCGGTGGACGACAAGTCCGGCGTCTTCCTGCACCTCAAGGCCGTCGAATCGGTGCTAAAGACAACCGGTAGGTTGCCCGTTAACGTCAAGTTCATCTTCGAGGGGGAGGAGGAGAGCGGATCGCCGACGATGGAGCCGGTCATTGCAGCGCACAAGCATTTGCTCATGGCGGACGCCGTCGCACTGTCCGACGGCGGGTCGCCGGACGAGTTCCCGGGAATGATGGCGGCGGTGCGCGGCATCGTCGCGGCGGAGGTCCACGTCAAGGGGCCGGAGCGCGACCTGCACTCCGGTGGTTTTGGTGGCGTCGTCCACAACCCCATCCACATGGTCGGCAAAATCATCGCGGCGCTGCACGATGACGAGGGGCGCATCCAGATCCCCGGTTTCTATGATGACGTGAAACCCGTCTCCGCCGCCCAGCAGGCGTTGATCGAGGCCAGCGAGGAACGTGCGATCACCCGGGCGCGGGAAGTGACCGGCCTGACGACGTTCTGGGGGGTGCGCGGTTTTTCGTATGAAGAACGCGCCACCGCGCAGCCCACCTGCGACGTCAACGGCGTTTTCGGCGGGTACCAGGGCCAGGGAACGAAGACGGTGCTGCCCGCCGAAGCCGGTTTCAAGGTGACGATGCGGCTGGTCAACGACCAGAACCCGCGCGACATCGGCGAGAAGTTCCTCGCTTTCGTCAATAGCTTTGCGTGCGAGACGGTCGCTATTGACGCCAAGGTGTTTTCCGGATCGTGGCCTGCGGAGACGGTGATCAGCGGGCCGGTCGCGCAAGCGGCTATCGATGCGTATACGACGGCGTGGGGCAACGCGCCGAAGTTGGAGCGCACCGGTGGGTCGGTGCCCATCATCGGGATGTTCCAGCATGTGTTGGGCGTTCCGGTGGTCAGCCTGGGATTGGGGCACGGCAACAACGTCCATTCGCCTAATGAGTACTACGATCTAGCGTACTTCGATAAGAATATCGTTACGGCGATTCATTTTTACTTCAACGTGGCGAAAATAACAAGAGAGGATTAGGACGCAGATTTCCGCTCGGTAGGCGTGAACTTGTAATCCAAGAGAGCGTGCCACGCTTCTTAACTGTACCTGAAAGTTGTTTTTCCACCGCCGAGTTCGCTGAGAACGCAGAGAAAGGCGTTGCTCGCAACGCACAAATGCTCCGCGAACTCTGCGCTCTCAGCGGTGAGAAATTTATCAGATTCTTAGTGGCTTGGTGAGGCCTGGCGTTTGCGCTGCGGTTGGTGTGATGCTTTCGCCGGTCGATGCGCCTGCCTACGAGAGGCGCTGTTTCGGCCTCGTCGGCGTTGCTGGTGTGCTGGCGTCCGACGGGATTGTTGTTGCCCCTGACGTTCCGGTTTGAAATCACCATAGTCAAAATCGCTCAACTTTCGCCGCTCGATCCTTTCGCCCAGCAACTTCTCGATGTTGCGTACCATCGCTTCGTCGTCCGGTTCGGTGAAGGTGAAGGCGTCGCCGCTCTGATCCACGCGCCCTGTGCGTCCGATGCGGTGCGTGTAAGCGTCCACCGTGTCGGGCATGTCGAAGTTGATGACGTGGGTGATGTCCGTCACGTCGATGCCGCGCGACGCGACGTCGGTAGCGACCAGAATGTCGAATTTGCCATCGCGGAAACCGTCTAGCGCGCGCTGGCGCTGGTTCTGCGACATGTTGCCTTGCAGGGCCGCCGCGTTGTACTTGCGCTTCAGCAGGTCGCGGGCCAGGTTGCGGGCGCGATATTTGGTGCGGGTGAAGACGAGGACGCGCCCGGTCGCCGTCTGTTCGAGCAGCGCCAGCAGCAAACTCTTCTTGAGCGTATGTGGCACGGGATAAAGCGCGTGGGACACGCTTTCTGCCGGGGCAATCTCCCCGATTTGTACTGTGACCGGATTTTTGAGGATGGTATCCGCCAACTTGCGGATTTCATCTGGCATCGTGGCGGAGAAGAACAGCGTTTGTTGTCGCGCGGGCACGAGCTTGAGGATGCGGCGAATGTCGGGCAGGAAGCCCATATCGCACATCCGGTCGGCCTCGTCCAGCACCAACACCTCGACGTGCGAGAGGTCGATGTACCCCTCGCCGTGCAGATCGAGCAAGCGGCCTGGGCATGCCACGACGATTTCCACGCCGCGTTGTAAAGCCTGAATCTGCGGGTTCTTGCTCACGCCGCCGTAGATCGAAACGCTGCGCACGCCGGTTTGTTTGCCCAGCTCGATGTTGGCCTCGTGGGTCTGTTCGGCGAGTTCGCGGGTGGGAGCCACGATCAAGACGCGCACCTGCCGCCGGTTGCCGCGTAGCAAGCGCTGCAAGATGGGGAGGACAAAGGCAGCGGTTTTACCGGTGCCGGTTTGCGCGATGCCTAAAACATCGCGCCCCTTCAGGACGACAGGAATGGCCTGCTCCTGAATGGGGGTAGGCGTGGTATACTCCATCGCCTTGACGCCCGCGAGAATGCGCGGGTCGAGAGAAAACTGATTGAAACTCATTGTAACACGTACTCCTTGACTGTATTGAGCCAAGTCGCACGCTTGACCCTGAATGAAACTGAAGGGTTATTATACCATACCCGGTGTTGCATTTTTGATTTGCCACTCAGTGCGCTTGTGCTACAATACCACCATTCATCAATCTTCTGCCGCAGTTACAACGCAATACCGCATCTTGCCAGTCTTGGTGTTCACAAAATGCTCTGAGAGGATTGCCAGATCTCTACACCGTGGAGGATCGATGGAAAGTATTGCTGCACCGATTACGGTGGTGGTCGCCGACGACCACGAAGTCACGCGGCTAGGTCTTCGGAGCCTGTTGCAAGCCGCGCCGGATATCGAGTTGGTAGGCGTGGCCGCCGATGGCGATGAGGCACAGCAGTTGATCTCCCAGTTGAAACCGCACGTCGCCGTACTGGATTTGGTCATGCCGGGCGCATTGCCGGTGGACATTACTGCTGTGGGCCGCTCAAAATCACCCTGAGACCGCCGTGCTGGTTCTGACGGCGCACGACCGCGACTATTACTTGTCGCAGATGCTGGATGCCGGCGCTGCCGGCTACCTGGACAAGAACACGCGGGGGGAAGCCTTGTTGGATGCTATCCGCCAGGCGGCGTATGGTCAGATATTGTTCACTCAAGAGCAGCGCCGGCGCGCGTTGAACTGGCGCGAGAACGTGCAGACGGTGTGGGAGAGCCTGACGACGCGAGAACGCGAGGTGTTGCGCTTGATGGGAGAGGGTTTGAGCAATCGTGATATTGGGGCGCGTTTGGGGATTGCCGAGAAGACGGTAGGCAAGTACGTCAGCGCCGTATTGGATAAACTAGGTCTGAGTTCACGTACCGAAGCGGCGTTGTGGTGGCGTGATGCCGGGTTGGGTGCGGGACAGCACGCAGGGGGGAAAATTACCCATACGGAAGGGAAGGAATTCCCCCCATAAAGATGGGTAATTTTCGGGTTGACAACGCGCTGGCGGTTAAGGTACAATTTATTTATGGAGCGCCATTGCGGGATGGCGCGTTGTCATTCAATCAAACAAATGGAGGTAAACCATGAAACGCTTATTGATGTCTCTGAGTCTGGCCATTGTGTTGTTGTCGCTGCTGATAGGGCCTCAAGGTGTACAGGCAGATTCATTACTGCCGCCAGTGCATAGCGAGCAAAGTACAAATAATGCCTTCTGTCCAGCGTGTCAAGTATACTCTCTTGATTCGGTTGCTGCATGGGATGCAGTTAAGTTTTCAACGGTCTTATCGCCCTTGAGTTTTGATGAAGCTCCCGGTGTTAGCTATGAAATTGCAGAAACTTTACCGATTCTCGAAGCGCCACTAGAGGCGTACGATTTTGATATGTCGCTAAACCGCAATTGGAATATTTGGCTTCCCATCCCAGCACTCAGTCAACGCAATCCTGCATGGGCTAATGAAATAATGCAAACATGTGGTCTCACGATAGGAAGTGCAGGGTGTCTTTTAACTTCGGCCACAATGGTTTTTCAGTTTTATGGCTCAAGTAAAAATCCAAAGCAGGTAAATGAATGTATGGGTAACAAGGCTTGTCCGTGGCATTTTGCGGAAGGCGCTGATAACTGTAGTGAAAACAAGGCCGGTTTTTTAGGTATATACAATTCCACGTACGACAATTTTGTTTGGGCACTTTCCCAAGGATATCCTCCGATTTTGGAGGTTGGAGCGCATTGGGTCGTTATCTACGGAGTTAGTGGAAGTGGAACAGAAGATAGCCACTATTACATTGTCGACCCTTGGGATGGCAATTCCAAGTCATTAACTGTCTACAGTGGCGCGCCAAAAGGACGCTTGGCAATTTATGCTCGACGCACTTGGACAAAGTGAAACGACTGTGAATACTCGATGGATACTTGTCTTGCTCTATATCTTGTTGGCTTTGTCACTCACTGGCTGTGGGCTTCTATCTGAGGTGGCAGTGGAGACGCCTTCTGCAGAGCTTGCATCTAAAAAGCCCGTTCAACCATCAACGCTGAGTGCGACAGCGCTGCCGTCTTCTACACCAACTGTCAGCCCTGTGCTATCTGCCAACCCTACGCCAACTGTCAGTCCCACACCGCTCGCCGCTTCCGGCTGGATCGCTTTCGTGGGGAAAGATCAACAATTGTGGCTCACGATGCCCGCCGGACAGCGCCAGGGGCCGCTCACCTCAGAAGGGCAGGTCGAATCTCCGGCTTGGTCGCCTGATGGGAAGACCCTGGCCTACATTCATCAGGTGGATGAGCAGAACCTCGGTCAGGTCATGCTCTACAATTTGGACGAAGAGCGAAGTGCAGCGTTCGTTGAGGCGCCGGAACGTTCCGGGGCGCTGGAATGGTCGCCGGATGGACGCCACCTGCTCCTGGACAGCGGTACCGGCGCCGTCCGTCAGTTGGCTATCGTCGAAGTCGCTTCCGGCGCCGTCTTGTACGAGACGAGCGCCCTGGGATCCGCCTGGTCGCCTGACGGCCTCCATTTAGCGTTGGGGCTGTGCCAGCCTCTGGAAACACCTCTCTCTTTGGAAACCGGCGACTCCGTTAGTTTGGTCATCTTGACGTTGGAGACGGGAGAGAAACAGGTCATCTTCGAGGGGACATCCAAGCAGCTCTATTTTCCCCGCGCGTGGTTGCCCGATGGTCGATTGCTCTTCGATCAACTGGATTGGGATGAGCGGATTCAGACAGGCGACTATGCGCGTTGGACGGCGACTTACACCTCCGGGCATATCGACGAACCACAGCCCGCGCAGGACATCCCCGCCGCCTTTGATCGGGACGCAATCCTGGCACGTCTGCCGGATGAATTCCGTAGCGCCTCGACGCACAGCTTCTCCTGGTCGTCCGACGGTCAGTGGATTGTCTTCCAGTTCGGCAACGGCATCTACTTATTCGACTGGAAGGCCGGTGGAGAACCGCGCTATCTCGCCGACGGAACGTCGCCGGTCTGGCAACCCTTGCAATAGGTCAGCGCAGGTGAGGGTGCTGCTGTTTCGTTAAGTAAACGTCTCTAACGCATAACAATGTCTATGAGCCTGGGAATTCTTTCCCAGGCTCGTTCTTTTGCTGTGTGGGTGTTTGTTAGCGTGAGCGATTGCCGTTTTGCCGCGCCATGCTACACTTGTGTCTATAGTGTTGGATGGCGAGGAGGTGATGTGCTACATCTGGTATTGTTGATAGGGGGGATGTTGCTATTGGCAGCGTGTACCACACCGGAGATCACGTCCATGCCCACGCCGACGTTGCTTCCCACGCACACCTTAGCCCCTACCGCAACGCCAACGATCACGCCCACGCCGCCTCCCACCGCCACATCGACGCCCACCGCCACGCCGACCGCCACCGCAACGCCCACACCCACGCCGACGCCCATGCACCCGCTGATGATCGCCGTGATGCGCGAACAAGCCTATCCTGGCAGCGAGATCGTCGTCGAGCAAACGCTGTCGCCTGGTGCCAACTACGATCGCTACGTCGTCTCGTACCTGTCCGAAGGCTTGAAGATTTACGCGCTGCTCACGATCCCGCGCGGCGCGAAACCCGCCGCCGGCTGGCCGGTCATCGTCTTCAACCACGGCTACATCCCGCCGGCGCAGTACCGCACCACCGAGCGGTATGTGGCTTATGTGGACGGCTTCGCGCGCAACGGCTACATCGTCATCCGCCCGGACTATCGCGGGCACGGCGACTCGGAGGGCGAACCGGCCAACGCCTACGACACCCCGGCCTACACGATCGACGTGCTCAACGCGATGGCCTCGGCGCAGCGCTTGCCGGAGGCCGATCCCGACCGCGTAGGCATGTGGGGCCACTCGATGGGCGGGACGATCACGCTGCGGGCGATGGTGGTCAGCCCTGACATCAAGGCCGGGGTGATTTGGGCCGGCGTCGTCGCCGATTACCCAGAGCTGATGGATCGCTGGCAGCGCCGCTTCATGACCTCCTCCACGCCCGGCGCGGGAACCCCAACACCTCCCCGTCGTTGGGGCGACATCCTGTTCACCTACGGAACGCCAAACGAAAATCCCGCCTTCTGGGCTTCGATTGATCCGTGGGCCTATCTCACCGAACTCTCCGGACCGCTGCAACTGCACCACGGCACGAACGACACCTCCGTTCCTGTCGAATACTCCGAAGACCTGTACGCGCAATTGCAGGCCGAGGGCGTCGCCAGCGGGTTGTACATTTACCAGGGCGACGATCACAACCTCGTCGGTAACTTCAGCGCGGCGATGCGGCGCTCGGTAGAATTCTTCGATTTATACGTCAAAGGTGACTAACTTACGTTCTCAAAATGAGAAAAATCGGCTATAATAAGTTAATAGTACAAAATGTACGAAAGGAGCGATTGATGGAGACCCAATCTGTTACCTTGACGGAATTCAAGCAGAACCTCGGCGAATTGGTGAACCGCGCCGCGTATGGGAATCTGCGTATCGAACTCGTCTCGCGGGGCAAAGCAAAAGCAGCGCTCATCAGTGTAGAAGACCTGCGCCGTTTGGAGGTACTGGAACAAACGCAAAATCAGCAGCAATTGTATGTTCAGCGGCAGCGCGCGGTGCTTGATGAGGCGCGCATCCTGCGCGAGCGTATGGAAGAAGCCGGCGTTGAAACCGATAGTGCAACGATTCTATCTGAACTCCGTGAGGAACGTACCGATGAACTCATGGGTCTGCGTTGACGCTAACCTGGTTCTGAAACTTGTCTTACGAGAAGCGGATAGCAACAAAGCTAATTTCCTGTGGCAGTCATGGCTCGAACAAGGCTATCGTCCTGTTGCGCCCTATCTATTCCCTATGGAAATCACAGCCGTTCTCCGCAACCATGTCTATCGGGGTGTTATTTCCGCATCGTATGGACGCACTGCGCTTGACACTGCATTGGCTTTCAGTGTGACGTTGCTGACATTTTCAAATCTCAGCCAACTCGCCTGGCAGTTGGCCGAAAAACTCAATCGCCCGACGGCCTATGACGCCCATTATCTGGCCCTGGCGGAGATGCTCCATTGCGACTTCTGGACGGCAGATCGCCGGCTGTACAATGCGGCTGCTGCTACCTTACCGTGGGTCCATTCACTGGATGAAATCCCGGAACAATGAAATCCGACTATCCGACTAACGGTTACTGGACTCTTTGAGGAGAACCCCTATGAAAGATCGAAAACTGCTGATGATCCCCGGCCCTATCGAATTCGAGCCGGCCGTGCTGGCGGCGATGGGCGCACCGACGACGAGCCACGTGGCCCCGGAGTTCATCGAAGTCTTCGGGCAGGCGTTGGAGCGCATGCGCGAGGTCTTCCTCTGCTCCGATGGCCAGCCCTTCATTGTGGCGGGATCTGGCACGCTGGCGATGGACCTGGCCGGCGCGAACCTGATCGAGCCGGGCGACAAGGCACTTGTCGTCAACACCGGTTACTTCGGCGACCGCTACGGCGCGCTGTTGGAGCGTTACGGCGCGGAAGTCACGCACGTGCGTGCGCCGGTCGGCGGATGTCCGGCGCTGGAAGATGTCGAGGCCGCCCTCAAGAATGCGAGATTCAAACTGATGACGGTCACGCATGTGGACACGTCCACCGGCGTGCTCACCGACGTCAAAGCGCTGGCGGCGCTGGCCCGGCAGTACGAGACGCTCATCGTCGTGGATGGCGTTTGTTCGGTGGCGGGCGAGGAATTGCGCATGATCGAGTGGGGCGTCGATCTGGCGCTGACCGCATCGCAGAAGGCCATCGGCGTGCCGCCGGGACTGGCGCTGTTCGTCGCCGGGCCACGGGCGATGGCGGCGTTCAAGGCGCGCACCAGGCCCGTCCTCAATTTCTACGCCGATTGGACGCACTGGCTGCCAGTGATGGAGGCCTACGAAGCGCGCAAGCCTGCCTACTTCGGCACCCCGGCGGTCAATTTGATCGCCGCGCTCAACGTGAGCCTGGGCATCATCCTGCAAGAAGGCATGGAAGCGCGCTTTGCGCGTCACCGGGCGATCAGCAAAGCGTGCAAAGCCGCTGTCACGGCGTTGGGACTAGGCCAGGTCCCGCTCTCGCCGGACGTCGCCGCCAACACGATGACGGCACCGCGCTATCCGGCAGGCGTGGCGGGGACGGACTTGCTGTCGAAGATCACGGCAGCAGGTGCGATCCTGGCGGGCGGGTTGCATCCGGCGATTCGTGCGGAATACTTCCGCATTGGGCACATGGGCGCCGTCACCCAGGGCGATTTGCTGGCGACGATCGGCGCGCTCGAAACCGGGCTGGCGCAGTGCGGCTATGCCTTCGAGAAGGGTGCGGGCGTCGCTGCGGCGATGGCGAGCCTCATCGGTTAAGCGTGGAGATTTTAACACAGAGACACGGAGAACACAGAGTTTTTTTTGTGTCTTTTCTGTGAACTCTGTGTTTTGTTTTTCATCATTGAAGCGTTACTCAACATCGAGATAAGGAGAATTGTATTATGCGTTACGGGTACTTCGATGACAAGAACCGCGAGTATGTGATCACCCAACCGGACACTCCACTGCCGTGGATCAACTACCTGGGCAGCGAGGCGTACTTTGGCCTCATCTCCAACACGGCGGGCGGCTATTCGTTCTACCGCGATGCGCGGCTGCGACGCATCACGCGCTACCGTTACAACAACGTGCCGTTAGATTTCGGCGGGCGCTACCTTTACTTGCGCGACAACGCCACCGGGACATTCTGGTCGCCTTCGTGGCAGCCCACGCGGACCCCGTTGGACAGCTACACCTGTCGCCATGGGATGGGGTATACGATTATAGAATCAGCGAATGAGCGAATCAACGTGGAGACGCTGTATTTTGTGCCGCTCGGCGCGAATTTGGAGATTTGGTCGACGACGATCACCAATCAACGCGACACTCCCGCCGATTTGTCGCTGTTCTCGCTGATCGAGTTCTGTCTGTGGGATGCGCAGGACGATGCGACGAACTACCAGCGTAACTTCAACATCGCGCAGGTCGAGGTCCCCCCCTTAGTCC
>JBNGDO010000042.1:0-2595 GCA_049975385.1 Anaerolineae bacterium
CCTAAAGGCGCGGGTGAAAGGGTGTTTTTGCGCTTGTGGGCGGCGCCCGCAAGCGCAAAAACACCCTCAGGAAAAAATGGCTTAAATTGGTCTGCCAATTTCAGCCGCCCATACCGACGACAGCGTAAAACCGCGATAATTTTCGGATAGGTTCTAAACGCTTATACGCCTGTGAGATACTGAGATAGCTTTAGTTTCTTGTGACCGGATCAGTCAATGACCTTTGGCATTCGCTTTACACTCAGAACATGATATGATACCGGTATAACGAAATTACAACAATCTGAGATCAACTTGATCATAACGTGGAGAGAGCATGAACCCTGAAGAACAGTCACAAATCTATCAGACCCTTTACCCTCGGCGGCAGGATATCGCTGCCGCCTGGAACGCGTTGATGACCACGCTGAGTCCTACTCTCGATGAGGCCGCTGACCTGCATCCCAAACTACTACACGCGACCGAACAAATGGTGAAATTGCTGGTCGCCGAACCTTTTAATGCTGAGCCAGCACAGTCTATCGGCGTGATGCTCGACGTACTGGATAACGTGCAGCCTGACGCTTTGCTTCAAATCTACGAACTGTTGGCGCGAGAATTGACCGCCGGATTGACCGAAGAACAAGTCGTGCTGCTGTATCCGCGTATCACCAGCTTGATCGGCGCAATGGGATTGGGATGTTCCATAGGCAAGGCCGAGCGGGCGAAAACCTTCGATATGAACGCGATGTCGGTCATGGGGCACGATCTCAAGACGCCGATCAACGCGATCACCGGCTTCTCGAAGGTCATTCTCAAAGGCATCGATGGCCCGATTACCGAGTTCCAACAACAAGACCTGACCTCGATCCACGACGCCGGGCAAAAACTGCTCACGATGATCGACGAAATCTTCCGCACGGCCAAGACCGATGCCGGAAAGACGCACCTGTACGGCGACGAGTTCGACGTCGCGGCGTTGATGGGCGACGTCTTGCACGTGAGCCAGCCCGTCGTGGCGCGGAATGAACACGTCCTGAACATCCGCTGTCAGGGTGAATTGGGCGTCATGAAGCTCGATGCCTCACGCACGCGCTGGGTGCTGCTCGGCCTGCTGTACTATGCCGCGCGCCGGACGACCAACAGCACGGTTTCGCTCTCCGTCACCCGCGAAATCGTTCAGGACACGGCCTGGCTCTCCTTCACCATCAGCGTGGCGAAACCGGAACGCGCATCCGACCAGGCCGATTTTTGGGCCGAGGAAGACGCCGACATCGCGCTGATCACCAGCAAACGCTTCTGCGAAGAGTTAGGTGGCAGTTTCACACCGGAACAGCGAAAGGACGATCTTGTCCGGTTCGTCGTGCGCCTGCCCGCGCAGTGATGTAAAAGCCGCACGACCATGCTCAGCGACCCTGTCCCGGGGTCGCAAAAGGCGCACTCTAGGCAACCGTAGCCCGTTCCCGAGACGGGAACGGGAGCGTCGTCGTGTTATTTTTGCCGCAATGCGTTTTTTCATCCACTCGCAGTGCAACCTTTACCCACAGCTCGCGTAGAATAGGTAAACACATGTGAAGGAGAAAGCAACATGGAAACGAATGTAAAAGTTCTGGCCTGGCTCCATATCGTCTTGGGCATTCTCGGAGTCTTGATCGGCTGTTTCGTCATCGCCATCATGATGAGCGCCGGCCTGTTCTCCGGTGACCGGACGGCGATAGGGGTTATCACCATCATCGCCACCGTTGGAGTGGCACTGACGCTACTGTTTTCCGCGCCGGGCATTGTCGCCGGCATCGGGCTGCTGCAATATCGCTCGTGGGCACGGGTACTGGCATTGATTCTTGCCTTCTTCAACCTGCTCGCCGTCCCGCACGGCACGGTGTTCGGCGTCTACACCCTCATCTCACTGCTCAATACAGACGCGGCAGCCCTATTCGACAAATAACCACAAATATCGTGACGGTGTAGTGACGATGACGACCGAGGTCGTCCCATCAATCGTCATATCCTGAATCCATTACGCAGACAAGCGCAGGAAATTTCTCCTGCGCTTGTCTTTGTGTCCGTTCCGTCACGACTCCCGCGCGTGGAGAGGGAGCGATGCCGTCCGTTCCAACAGCCCTTCGCCCACACTGCCATCTACGGAGAGCACACCACCGTCGGCAAAATAGGCAAAGTCGAAATGCACCGGATCGCCAGCAACTTTGCCCGGCAGCGGCATCAAGCGCGCCGTCAGGGGTTTGTGCAGGCGCACGGCCAGCGCCGCCACGTCGAAGAGCACCCTTGCGAGCGCGCCCTCACTCACGTCACCGGGCAGTGGCACGGTATCCAGCCCTGTCCCACACACAGCAGACCATTGCAGCAGTTCGCCCACGTTCAAGCGCCCTTCGGCAGCGCGTTGCGCGAGCACGTTATCCTCGAGCACCGGCAGCATCAGGCCGCAGAACCCCACCCGCGGGAAACGCGCCTGTCCAATGGCGTCGGTTAGCGTAGCCGCTGCTGCCAACGATCCGGCAGCGCCAAGCGGCTGCCCAGTCAGCGCTTCTAACGCCGCGCCGATGCTGCACGCGTGTGTGGGAAACGGCGCGAGCGAGAAATCAATCCCGTGGAAGCGCA
>JBNGDO010000042.1:2695-33765 GCA_049975385.1 Anaerolineae bacterium
AGGTTGCCGAAACCGGCGTCGATGTGGGAGGCCTCACGGATCACCCGTGCTGCTCCACGCACGGCGGCACCGTCGATTGCACCGCTCGCCGGGTCGACGATGTGTGCCGTCGCAAAGACGGCTTGCGTCGCGGCGAACATCTCCGGCAGGCGAAGCAGCAGCGCCTCAGGCGCGGGGCCAAGCGAGACGTACTCAAAGCCGTGCGCGCGTGCCTGCGCCTCCAGTGCGACCGCATAGCGGACGGGATCAGGCAGATCCGCTGGCAGTCCATCCAGCGCCAGCCGCGTCGTCTGCACCTCAAAACCGGCATCCACATAGGCCTGGCGCGCCACCTGGGAGAAAGTCCCCAGTTCCGCCAGACGCACGCTGTCCTCTGCAGTCGCTACACCGGCAAAAACAGTGATCGAACGAATTTTCATGGCCCACCTCGTTTTTCGTTCCATTATAACATTGTTGCAAAATATCCTGTAATCTGGTATCATAAAGATACATCAGGCCACGCCAAACGATCGAACCGGCCTTACACCTCGGCTAATTTTGTCAACGGATTAAACGGATTTTAACGGATTTTTTAACTCGCAACTTGTAACCATTTTCCAGAGGAGGTGGGCAATGCCAGTCATTACAATTTCACGGCAGTATGGCAGTAGCGGAGACGCCATCGCGAAGCGCGTGTGTGAGGCGCTCGGTTACAGCTACTTCGACAAAAACCTCATGGCGCAGGTCGCTTCCGAGACGAGCATTTCCGAGAGCGACGTCGTCGATTTTTCCGAGGACACGTACAAAATGCGCGGATTCCTGGATCGATTGCTCGGCAGACGGCGCTCGGCAGCCGATGCCTGGACGAACAGCGCTGCCCAAGGTGCCCTACCGGTCGAGGCGCTCGACGAAGCACGCAGCGTCAATCTGATCAAGGAGACGATCATCGGGGCGCACAGGCACGACAACGTCGTCATCGTTGGGCGCGGCGGGCAGGCGATCCTGCGCGAACATCCGGGCGTTCTCCACGTGCGCATCGTCGCGCCACTCGGCGCGCGCGTGCTGCGCGTCCAATCGACGGAGAACGTCAGCCTGGATGAAGCCACGGCACGGGTCAACCGCCGAGATGAAGCCGCCCGCGCTTATCTGGAGCGCTTCCACGACATCGACTGGGACAATCCGCTGCTCTACAACCTCATCATCAACACGGGCAAGTGGGAGAGCGAAGGCGCCGCCCAAATCATCATCAATGCCCTCGGACACTTGCCTATGGTCGTCCACCAATAAGGCCAATGCCCAATCGACCACGCGTGCCTGCGGTCCACGACGCGCCGTCCCTGACATCACGCGCAGAGAGAACACTCTCGGAAGGCGTGTTCGCCTGCATCGCCGACATCGTGGTTCCGCGTGCGTACCCTTCCGAGACGGTGATCGTGGTCGAAGGCGAGCCGTGCGAAGCGGCGTATTTCATCGCCGCCGGCGATGTCGAAGTTTATCGCATGTCGCTCCAGGGCCGGCAACAGGTGTTGGCACGGTTAGGATCAGGGCAGGCATTCAACACCGTCCCGCTTTTCCAATCCGGCGGTCGTAATCACGCCAGCGCCATCGCGCGCACCGACGTGACGCTCTACGCGCTGCGCAAGCAAGATTTTCCGCGCACGCTCCGCACCTGCCCGGACCTGGCGCTCTTCATCTTACAAGACTTCGCCACTCGGCTGGCACACCTGACCGATCTAGTGGAAGATCTCTCGCTACGCTCGGTGCGCTCGAGACTGGCGCGTTTCCTATTACAACAGGCGGACGGCGCGACCATCTCGCAGAAATGGACGCAGGATGAAATGGCCGCGTATCTGGGCACGGTGCGCGATATGATCGGGCGCTCGCTGCGGATTTTGGCGGATGAGCAAATAGTCCGCATCGACCGTGGGCGCATCGTGTTGCTCGACCGGGCGGCGTTGGAGGCTGAAGCGCAGAATTGAATTGGGGGACTTTTCTATCAGCAGATTTAGCAGATTAAGCAGATTTTTATCCATTAAATTCACCTGAATACATCAAAATCAGACTTTTGTCGTAGCGCGACCACCGCCTTTCTGATATGCTTGGCATAGAAATCAGAAAGGCGGTTTGTTATGGCGGAACGATGGGTGTTACCGGAGATCGGTCTGGCGGCGTGTACGCGCTGCGGGGAGTGCGTCACCCGATGCCCCACCCAGGCTGTGGAGATGCAAGCTGTGGGACCTGTCATCGTCCGCCCCGCAGACTGCACCTATTGCACCGTCTGCGAAGCCGTCTGCCCGGCCGGCGCTATCACGTGCGCGTTCGAAATCGCATGGGATACCCGATAACAGAACGAGGTGGGGGCTTGGGGGCGGGCGCGCCGGCCCCCAAAAAATCCCCATCTTCCCCGACTTTTGATAAGGCCGTTCCAGGAAAATAAACCAGCCAGACTTGGGCGCAGGCGCAGGAATTTTGCTCTGATGTAGCCTGGTTTAGATCCTGGAACTAACCTAAGATACCAAAAAAATAAGGAGACTGACGATGAGTGAATACATCAACAACCAGACACAGCGCCAGAAGACGCTGAAGAACATTATCCGGCAATTGCACGCGGGAGCGAGCGTGGAAGAGGTCAAAGCGCAATTCGCCGAGCTGCTGGCCGGCGTCGGCGGCGACGAGATCGCGCGCATCGAGCAGGCGCTCGTCGGCGAGGGGCTGGACCCCGACGAGATCAAGCCGCTGTGCGACGTGCACGTGGCCGTTTTCCGCGAGTCGCTGGATGACCAGAGCGATCCACAGACGATCCCCGGCCATCCCGTGTTCACGTTCCGCGCGGAAAACCTGGCCGTGGGGCGCGTGCTGGACAACGTCCGTGCGGCACTGGACAACTACAAGACCGCGCCGGGCGAGGCGACGTTGCAGGCAGCCCAGGAGAGCGTGCGCAAACTGCGCGAGTACGACAAGCACTATCTGCGCAAGGAAAACATCCTTTTCGCATACATGGAGCGCTACGACTTCTCCGCCCCTTCGAAAGTGATGTGGGCCGTCCACGACGACATCCGCGCCGGGTGGAAGAAACTGACCGCGCTGCTTGAGGCGGGGCCGGGCGAGGATTTTGCCGAATTTACCGCGCAGCTCGACGAGACATTTGCGTTGGAGGACCAAACACTCCGCGATATGATCTACAAGGAGCACAAGATTTTGTTCCCCGCAGCGATGGCGCGTTTGAGCGAGAAAGATTGGGGCGAGATTCGCGCGCAGGAAGGCGAGATCGGTTACTGCTATATCGCGGCGGGACGCCAATGGCAGGCGCGCGTCGATCCGCGCGAGGCGGAGGCGCAGGCCGGATTCGCGCCAGAGGGCCTGATCCCGCTGAACGTTGGGGCGCTGTCGGCGGAGCAAATCAGCATGATGTTGACCGCGCTGCCGGTGGACATCACCCTCGTGGATGAAAACGATGAGGTACGCTTCTTCTCCCAGACCCGCGAGCGCATCTTCCCGCGCTCACCCGCCATCATCGGGCGCAAGGTGCAGAACTGCCACCCGCCGCAGAGCCTGGACCGGGTGCAGCGCATTATCGACGATTTCCGCGCAGGCGAGCGCGACGTGGCGGAGTTCTGGATTGAGATGCACGGGATGTTCATCCACATCCGCTACTTCGCGCTCCGCGACGCGACGGGCGCTTACCGTGGCACGATCGAGGTCACGCAGAACATCGCTCCGCTGCGCGCGTTGGAAGGCGAGCGGCGGTTGTTGAACGAGGAGGCATAAATGGACGTATCGGTCGAAATCCACCTGTACGGCAAATTGCGGCGGTACGCAGCGAACCCGCGCGCCGACCGCGAGAACGTGGTGCGGGTCATACTCAACGCTGGGGACACAATTCGCGCTGCGTTAGAACGTGCCGGTATCGCCGAGGAGGAGGTCTGTCACATCTTTCTGAACGGCGCGCTGTTCTCGACGCACAACAGCATGGCGCCGTGGCTTGGTTACCGGCAGGCACAGGCGAACGTTCACCGGCGGGAAACGGATATCGCGTTAAAACCGGGGGATCGGTTGGGAATTTTCGGCCACGACATGGCCGCGCTCGTTGTATAAGCAGGAGCCAGACTACATAAGTCTCACCAGGCACCTGGTCGAGTGAATAGATGCGCTGAACCACAGGTTTGTAAGATGTAGTACGTGCTGAGACTTTTGTAGTCTTTGGCAAAAACCGGCGTCAGTCACGACGCCGGTTTATCTTGCAGGTAACCCGCAATCTGATCGGCGAACTCGCGTGCGTGAACCGGCTTGGAGATGTAGCCGTCGCAGCCGTAAGCCCGGGCAATCGCCGCCGCCGTATCCTGGGGCCACGCCGTCACCACCACAAGCGGTATCTTGGAGAGCGTCTCGGAGCCTTTGAGCAGCCCGGCGACCGTTTGCCCGTCAAGGTCGGGCAGGCCCATATCCAACAGAATGAGATCCGGATGCGCCATCATCGCCGTCCGCAAACCGCTTTCGCCATCCGCTTCGACCAGGATGCGGTAGTCGGCGCGTTCGAGCAGCCGCTGCATCAGCCGCGACTGGTACGGGTCATCTTCCATGATCAGAATCGTCTTCATTTGTGCTTCCGTTCTATCCGTTAGCGTTATTTCTGAAACAAGAGTATATACTCATGTTTGAAGATGTAAAATCCGCCAACGAGCGCGCGGTAACGCCACAGCCCTTTCTGCTCGCGTTTGGCCCGCGTCTCGTCGAAATTCTTGACGATGATGCTCTTGAGCGTGTAGCCCTGCGCCTGTACGGCCTGCATCACGTGGAAGCCGAGGGGAATCCACTCACCCTTCACGTACTTGTCGCCGATGACGATGGCCAGGTAGCGCCCACGCTCCAGAAAGGGAGTCACGCGCGCGACAATCTCCGCGAATTGCGCCACAAAATCCTCCACCGAGGCGGCGTTTGAGAGATCCCGGTCATCTTCGCTGAAGCGGATGATGTCGTGGTAGGGCGGGTGCATCAAGACTAACTGTACCTGCGCGATGCCGCGTTCGGCCAGTAGGGCCGCGTAATCCACCACACGGCTGTCCCCGTCGACCACATCCACAACGACGCCGCGTGGATTCGGCGCCTGTTCCACGATCTCGCGTGCGCGCGCGGCGATGTCGGGATTCAGCTCAATGCCGATGCCGTTGCGCCCCAGGCGCAGGCACTCCAGCAGCGTCGTCCCGCTGCCGACGAAGGTGTCCAGCGCCCATTCGTCTTGTTTGGTGTAACGCAGCAGCATCTGGTGCGGAATCTGCGGGATGAAGTTGCCCCAGTACCAGGCCTTGTGCGCGCCGGAGTTGTCACGCCGCTCCATCACCCAGAGGCTGTCGGTGATGATCTCGTCGTACTCCTTCCAGCGATTGAGGTTGATGTCGTTGATCTTGCCGGTGCGGACTTCGACGGCGGCCTTGCGCAAGCGGGCGATGTAGTAATGGGTGCGTTGCAGTGTGCGCGTGGCGAGGATTTGGTCCAGGTCGGCCAAAAGTACGTCGCGAGGAAAAGTAACAGACGCATCTGTAGGTAGCGTCGAATCCCAGATCCCGCCCGGTTCCCACACTGCTACCTGCGCGCGCAACTCGGCGATCCGGGCGCGTATGGCTTCCAGGTCATCGCCAGCCTGACAGGCATCCAGCAACGTGAGCAAGGTGTCACGTTCAAGGATAATGTTGGTGTCGTCGTCAAAGCCGTTTGTTGTCATTCTCTCAACACCGAATCGCCCAAATGATGTCAGACAGCGTCTCCTGCTCCGGCGTGAAGGTGAACCGGTGCAGGCGTGCCACGTCGAATGCCGCCACGTAGTCGCGGATGATGCCGCTCAGCCACGCCAACTCCGCCTTGAGCTTCCAGTGCGCGCCACCGGTCGCGTAGAGCACGAGAAACAGCCGGTTGGCGTGATGCAAGCGCTGCTGCTGGCTTTGTGAGCGATAGAGCCATTCGATGAGCGCCGCCGGATGGTTGACCGCGTAGGTGAGATCGCGGCCGAACCCACGCGGGAACACCGAGGTCTTGTGGTCGAAACGCACGTCGTTGAGCGTGAAATCCACCAGGCGATCTCGCCGGTTCTTTGCGGGGGTCACGCCGTCCAGCGTGGCGAAAATGTCTTCGACCGCCCGTGCCGACCAGAAGTTGTACCAGCGGTTCAGCGCGTAATCGAAGAACGCCTCGCGCTGCGGCGCAGCACCAAAGCGACGTTCCAACTCCGCCAGCAGCGCATCGAAAGCGGGCATATCGTAGACGAAGCGCGTCTGCGCATCGAAGAGATTGTTCTGCACCCGTCCCCAACGGTAGGGGAAAGCCCAGCGTTTTTTCAGTTCGCGCTCGCGGGTTTGGAGTGAGTGCGAGGTAATAGTCATAAGGTGGCTAACAGGCTTCTAGCAGGCGGATGACTTGATCACATAGAGCTGCATTGAGCCACACATCAGGACGTGCTTTCAGACTTGCAATCAACGTAATAGCCTCTTCTTTATCCAGCAAAGCCTGCTGAGTAGCACTTACAACCACACCCAATGTACCCTTAACACGCGTAGCACAACCGGCAGCGGCAAAATTGACTTCAGCCGCCTGACGCGCAGCCAGATCATCAACTAATAACCACGTTGCCTGTTCTTCAATTGCCAAACGGATGCTCTCATCTTCACCACGCTGGAGAAGAAAGGGACGTGGTAAGGTGGCAATTTGTGGTGTTTTGACGCGCAACAAGCCTTCCTTGAAAGCAAGGTCAAGAATTCGCGCATCTGGCGCATTACATGCATAACCGGCCGTCACGGCTTCAGTGAATACCGCCGGAGCAGTCAACACCTCGCCATACAAACATTTCAACAACCTCAATGCCTGCACTTTTGCCAACGCCAGCAGTGGACCGGTATCCACTACTGTAATCATAGCTGTGCGGCCTGTTCCAATGTTATAGGAGAAGTTAGCCATTCTGAATCAACCGGCGGCGTTAAACCATGCGCATAGGCCAGGGGGATAATCTCACGCACTGAGACACCCGCTTGCTCAGCCGCATACGCAAGTGTTCCCTGTCCGCGTTGATACCTCTCCAAAGCTTGATAAATACGCCATTGGCGCAATCCTAGCTCCAACACCAACGAGCGCATAGCCGGCTCCGTAGGCAAGCGATTAGAGACTTCCTGTGAGGTAGAAATGACTACATATTCAACAGATGTAGACACCATAATACTCCTTCGTTACCCCAGGTTGGGTGCTTAACTTCGCGATTTTCGATCTACCGGGTCCACTTACATCGCATCATCCATATTTATAGCCTGAATAGGTATGAAGTCAAACCCAATAGACAAAATCCACAAACTGCGGTACACTTCCCCCATATCCAACACAGGCAGGAGGTAGCACAGTGATAACCCGACACGTGGCGCCTTACGGGGCGTGGAAATCTCCCATCACATCCGATCTGATCACATCACAATCCATTGGGTTAGGCGGCGGCACGTTCGACGGCGACGAGGTGTACTGGACAGAAGGCCGCCCAGCCGAGGCCGGACGCTATGTCATCGTTCGGCGCACGCCCGATGGAACGACGCACGACGTCAATCCCCCGCCGTTCAATGCGCGCACCCGCGTCCACGAGTACGGCGGCGGCGCGGTGCTCGCGGATCACGGCGTCGTGATTTTCAGCAACTTCGCCGATCAACGACTATATCGTATCGCGCCTGATGGCGCACCGGAGGCCATCACGCCGGAAGCGTCACTGCGTTACGCCGACTGCATCGTCGATCCTGCGCACAATCGCCTGGTGTGCGTGCGCGAAGATCACAGCGAGACGGCGTTGGCCGAACACGGTGAAGCAGTGAATACCATCGCTGCCATCGCCCTCGACGGTAGTGAAACACAACACGTCCTCGTCGCTGGCAACGACTTCTATTCTACGCCACGTCTCAGTCCCGACGGGCACACGCTCGCCTGGCTCACCTGGCACCATCCCAACATGCCGTGGGACGGCACCGAGCTATGGATCGCCGAGGTACAGCCCGACGGGTCACTGGCAAATGCCGTGTTGGTCGCCGGCGGTGAGAATGAATCGATCTTCCAACCATCATGGTCGCCCGATGGACGGCTCTACTTCACATCAGATCGTAGTGGGTGGTGGAACCTGTACCGGCTAGACAACGGGGGCACAGAGAGACTCGTCACCATGGAAGCGGAGTTCGGCGCGCCCCAGTGGGCTTTCGGCATCTCCACCTACGCCTTCGAGTCCGCCGGGCGCATCATCTGTACGTACACGAAAGACGGCATCGACTATCTGGCAAGCCTGGACACGATCACCAAAACGCTCACCACGCTGGACACGCCCTATACCAGTATCGGCGGCATCCGGGTAGCGCCGGGTAAGGTGCTGTTTGGCGGGGCATCTCCAACCCAAGCTGCCGCCCTTGTACTTCTCGATCTCACCACGGGCGAGCAGACGATCCTCAAGCGCGCCAACGCTATCGAGATCGATCCCGGCTATTTGTCCACACCACAGCCCATCGAATTTCCCACTACCGGAGGGCTGACGGCGTACGGCATCTTCTACCCGCCGCACAATCAGGACTACGCCGCGCCGGAAGGCGAAAAGGCCCCACTCCTGGTGCTGAGCCACGGTGGACCAACGGGGGCGACTTCCAGCGCGCTCAAGCTGGGCGTGCAATATTGGACCAGCCGGGGTTTCGCCGTCCTCGACGTGAACTACGGTGGTAGCGCCGGCTACGGGCGGGCTTATCGCGAGCGCTTGAACAGCCAATGGGGTATCGTCGATGTGGACGACTGCGCCAACGGCGCGCGCTATCTGGCCGAACAGGGCCTGGTTGATCCGGCACGCCTGGCGATTCGTGGGGGCAGCGCGGGCGGCTATACGACGCTCTGCGCGTTAACTTTCAAAGATGTGTTTCACGCTGGTGCGAGTCACTTCGGCGTTAGCGATCTCGAGGGTCTGGCAACCGACACGCACAAGTTCGAGTCACGTTATCTCGATGGCCTTATCGGACCGTACCCGGAGCGCCGCGACCTGTACGTGGCACGATCGCCCATCCACCACGTCGCACAACTTAACTGCCCGGTGATCTTCTTCCAGGGATTGGAGGACAAGGTTGTGCCGCCATCGCAGGCCGAAACGATGGTCGAAGCATTGCGCGCCAAGGGCATTCCGGTAGCCTACCTGCCATTCGAGGGTGAACAACACGGCTTCCGCCGCGCCGAGAACATCAAACGCGCGCTAGACGCCGAACTCTATTTCTACGGGCGCATCTTCGGCTTTGAGTTGGCCGACTCCGTTGAACCGGTGGAGATTGAAAATCTATGAGGAACAAAGAGAATTTGACCCCAAGCAGAGTATGATTAAAATAGGATAAAGCCATCGGGCCACCCCCACGCCCACAGCACGAAGCCTAGTGCGTCCCAACGCAGGCTCAGGGCGAACGGCCCATCGTACAGAAGGCAATCGATATTCAGAGGATCAGAAGGAGTTTGAGTTGACTGAGAAACAGACTGACCAGGAAATCCTTGTGTTGCCAGAGCGTACCACAGCAACACCGTTGGAGGGAACGATGATTTTCAGCGGCCTCGCGCATCCCCAACTAGCGTCGAACATCGCGCACTATTTGGGTCTAGAGGTTAGCCCTTCCATCAGCCGCAAATTTTCCAACGATAATTATTTCGTCCATTTAGGCGTTAGCGTGCGTTCGAAACAAGTCTTCATCATCCAGCCCCTCTCACCGCCGTGCAGCGACAATCTGGTGGAGCTTTTGTTGATGTTGGACGTGGCCCGAAGCGCAGGAGCAACCAGCGTCCATGCGGTGATCCCCTACTACTCCTACGCGCGCTCGGACAAGAAGGATGCACCACGCATCTCCATTGCCGGACGATTGGTTGCTGACCTACTGGCCACCGCCGGTGCAACTCACGTCATCACGATGACGCTGCACTCACCGCAAGTCCATGGTTTCTTCCGCGTGCCTACCGATCACCTCACCGCACACTCCGTTTTCGTCGAGCACCTAAAGGCAAAGGATCTCAGCAACAGCGTCATCGTTGCACCAGACATCGGGCATGCCAAGCGTGCCACCAAGCTGGCGCGCTCGCTCAAACTCCCCGTCGCTGCTGGCGAGAAGCAGCGTCTCACCGACGACTCAGTCGCCATTACCGGGATGATGGGCGACGTGTGGGGCAAGGATGCGATCCTGTTAGATGACGAGATTGCGACCGCCGGAACGATCATTGAAACGATCAAGTACCTGAAGACGTGCAACGTTCACAAGTTCACCATCATCGGCACACACGGCCTCTTCACCGGCCCCGCCGTCGAGCGGCTCAACGACATCAAGGAAATCGACGAAATCATCGTCACCGATACTGTACCGCTCAAGGAAAGCCAACGCCCACAACGCCTGCGCGTGCTCTCGGTTGGCGCGATCTTTGGCGAAGTGATCCGACGCAACGTTCAAGGTGAATCGGTAGGATCACTGTTCGAATTTTGGTCGATCCCTGGCTAAGGAGGAATGATGCCAGAACACACCGCTCCCAATGAACATAGCAGCGAATCGCTGTCACAGGAAATCCAGGATAACGGCTGGCGCGGGTTTGCGACCCTCACCCAATTTCTCAAGGATGATGGATGGTATCCACAGCAACTAGACGAGAAGACCATCCACCGTGTCTATTTCGCGGGGAAAAACGGGGAATTACGCTGCTACGCGCAAATCCGCGTGGACCTGGAGCAGTTCCTCTTCTACGTGATTGCGCCGGTCAAATCGCCGGAGCCGACGTATGCTCAGGTCGCCGAGTATATCACCCGCGCCAACTACGGCCTGCGCATCGGCAACTTCGAGATGGATTACTCCGACGGCGAAGTCCGCTATAAGAGCAGCCTCGACTTTGAGGGAGAACCCCTGACCCCCACGCTGATCAAGAATGCGATGTATCCTGCCGTCCATACGATGGACCTCTATCTCCCCGGCTTGCTCGGCGTGATGTACGGGAACAAGACCCCGGCGGAAGCCATCCACGACATCGAGGATTGACAATCGACTATGCCAAATTTTAAAATCGCTACATTTAACGCTAACTCCATCCGCGCGCGTCTCGGTCAAATTCTAGACTGGATCGACCGCGAGCAAGCGGACGTGCTCTGCATCCAGGAAACCAAGGTGCAGGATAAGGACTTCCCGGCGCGACCTATCGAGGACGCCGGGTATCACGTCATCTTTCGGGGACAGAAATCTTACGCAGGTGTCGCGATCATCAGCAAGCATGCGCCGGAAGACGTCGCTGCCGGCTTCGACGATGGCGAAGATTCCACTGACGAACCGCGCTTGCTGCGCGCCGTCTACCGCGGCGTTACGGTGGTCAACACCTACGTTCCGCAGGGTCGCGAGCCTGAATCGGAGCATTTCCGGTACAAGTTACGCTGGTTTACCCGGATGCGCCAGCTCTTCGAACGGCATTATACGCCCGACGACCTGCTGGTGTGGGTGGGCGATCTCAACGTCGCCACGGAGGACATCGATGTGCACGACCCCAAAGGATTGCGCTACCACGTGGACTTCCATCCCGATGCGCAGGCCGCACTGGAAAACGTGCGGCAGTGGGGGTTCGTCGACGTCTTCCGCAAACACCATCCCGGAGAGCCGCAACAGTTCAGCTACTTCGACTATCGCGCGCGCAATCCCATCGAACGAGGCATCGGCTGGCGCATCGATCACATCTGGGCCACCGCGCCGCTCGCCGATCGTTCTACGAATGCCTGGATCGACGTAGACGCGCGCAGAGCGGAGCGTCCGTCGGATCACACGTTGGTCATCGCCGAGTTCACGTTGTAGCATCGTGCCGGTATGACCGAAAAAGCTCCTATGGGCCACACCAGCCCGGTCATCAGCACGTGGAACGAAGGACCACTCCACGCGGCCCTCAAGGCATGGTACGCCCAACCCGGCGACGCCTTCGAAGTTCCCGTAGATGGCTTTGTTATCGACATCGTGCGCGGCGACCTGTTGGTGGAGATCCAAACGCGCGGCTTCACAGCGCTCAAAGACAAACTGGCGACGCTCATACGCACGCATCCGGTACGGCTAGTTTATCCCATCGCCAGGGAGAAATGGATCGTTAAGGTGGCGGATGATGGGGAAGAGCGATTGAGTCGCCGCAAATCTCCAAAACACGGTACCGTCGAGCAGATTTTCGACGAATTGGTGAGCATCCCGCATCTGCTGGTAGAGTCCAACTTCACGTTCGAAGCGTTGTTCATCCACGAAGAGGAGATCCGCCGCCACGACGCACGGCGCGGGTGGCGGCGCAAGGGTTGGGTGACGCAGGAACGCCGGCTCATCAAGGTCGTGGAGCGGCAGCACTTTGCGTCCCCCGAAGACGTACGCGCGCTGATCCCCGCAGCGTTGGCGGAACCGTTTACCTCAGCAGACCTCGCGCCCCTTATCCCTGGGCGGCGACGGCGCGCGTACAGGATGATTTACTGTCTTCGGGCGATGAGCATCATCGCCGCAACCGGCAAACGCGGGCGCGCCACCCTCTACCAACAAACGGATTAAAGCGGTCAGCTTTCAGCAGTGCAGTGACCGATCCTCAATTGCCTGCCCCCGGAGACGGGGGCAGTGAGCGAGAATTCCCTCCCCCGTCTACCGTCTACTGTCTACTGTCTACCTTAGCCCCAACACCTCAAACACCAGGTCGGGTTCGCTGTGCCCTTTCACCTGGATGTACCCCAGTTCGCGCGCGCGCACGCGCGTGCACACATTGTCGTACGCCGTCGTGTTGAGGAGAATCTGCAAAGGAGCAGCGTGACCTTGCAGACGTGAGGCCAGGCTCACGCAGTCGCCGATGGCGGTATAGTTCTTGATCGTGTGTGAGCCGATGCTGCCGACGACGGCATGCCCCGTGGTAATGCCGATGCCAAACGCCAGGCGATTCTCCGGCAAGAGATCGGTGTAAGTCTCCTTGAGCGCATCGAGGATTTTGAGCGCCGAGCGCACTGCACGCAGCGTATGATCAGTCTGGGAAAGTGGCGCATTGAAGAGCGCCATCACGCCATCCCCGAAGAACTTATCCAGCGTCCCCTCTTCGGAAAGGATAGCCTCCGACGCCAGGGTCAGATAACGGTTCAACACCTCCACCGTAGCTTCCGGCTCCAGCTTCTCGCTAAACGCGGTAAATCCGCGAATGTCGGCAAAGAGCGTCGTCACTTCACGCCGCGCCCCACCCAGGCGGACGCTGTCGGGGTCGGAGAGCAGTTGCTCGACGACGTGCGGCACCACGTACTGTTCGAACGTCTGGCGGATGCGCCGGGCCTGCACCTCCAATTGGCGCCTCTCGGTCAGATCGTCCACAACGATGGCGACGCCGTTGGTTTCCTCGCGGTTGTCCTTCAACGGGCTGAGGTTCAAACGCAGTACCACCGGACCACGTTTCGGCAGCACCGGCTCCATCTCGTGTCCCACCAGCGATTCATCCTTGTGTTTGACGACATCCATCAGAGGGGCGATTTTCAACCCCATCTCCGGTAAGGCTTCGATGTAGGGCCTGCCCACCGTCGTGGTGGCCAGCACGCCCAGAATGCGCTCGGCAGAGCGGTTCATCAACGTGACCAGGTCTTGCGTGTCAGTTGTGATCACGCCGCTGGCAATACTGGCGAAGATGTTGTCCATATAGTTCTTCATCGCGGCGATGGCGTCGCGCTGAGCTTTCACGTCGGCGAAGAGACGTGCATTCTCCATAGCGATGGCGGCTTGCGAAGCAAGCGCAGCCAGCAGCTTTTGATCGTCAGCGGTGAAAATATCCTCACCGGGGCCACGTCCCAACAACACAAAGCACAAAAGGTTCTCGCGCGCTTTGAGGGGCGCTTCCAGGATCGCGGAAATGGCGCCGGAGGAAGCGGCTAGCTGGCTATCGGTCCAGATATGGGGATCGGCGGAGGCCACCGCCTCGCGGAGCAATGGACGCGCGGCTTCGTATACCCGTTGCCCAAAATCCTCAACGCCGAAGCTGCTGCGCATCGTCCAGGTGTTATCCTGATCCAGCAACAGCACGATGCCACCTTGCACCGGAATGATGCGCGTGGCCTCAACCATAACCAGGTCGGGAATAGCGTCGGGATCCAACGATGCGCCGATGGTCTGGCCGATGTTGTAGAGCAGGTTGATTTCGCGATAACGTCCCAGCGTCTCCTGCGCCAGCGAGCGGCTCTCCAACGCCCGCTCCACCAGCATCGTGAAGGTGTCAAGCAAGAAGTGTAAGTGTGCGTCAGCGCCCGGCTGCGCCATCCCCGTACCACGAGCAACCAACATGCCTGTTTCAGAACTTCCGTAGGTCAGCGGCGCGGTCCAGTCCCACGGTTCCGTGGATGACGGGCGCGGGCTATCATCGGCACTGTAGTACCCTTCAGCAACCACGCGGCCGTCAAGATCAAGCAGTGCGACAAGCACATCCGGCAACACTTCCGCAAAACGCGCCAGATAGCTAGTAATCACGCGGCGATTTAGCAAACGACGCACTGACATTTGTTGCATGGCTTCATCCTCCATCCTGTTCACTCAACGGTAATGTAAAATAGAAAGTCGATCCCTGCCCCACTGTAGATTCAACCCATATTTCCCCGCCATAATGGGTAATAATTTCATAGCAAATCGCCAGCCCCAACCCAGTCCCTTTCGGCTTACCGTGATATGCGTCCCCTACCTGATGAAAGCGCTGGAAGATATGGGGCAGACCTTCCTCTGTAATGCCCAAGCCAGTATCTTTGACCGCCGCCAACGCTGCACCCGTCTCTGGCACATCCCACCCATGATGAAGTGTGCCTGGCGGTAGGCGCTTCAGAGATACGGTGATTTTTCCATACTCCGTGAACTTAATAGCATTCGAGATAAGGTTGCCTAAGACTTGCCGGAGGCGTTCACAGTCAGCGTGAAGCGGTAAGGACTCCGTCTCGAAATCCGTGATCAAGGCCAGCCCCTTCTCGTCAGTCAGAGCTCGGGATTCTGCAACTATGTCTTGCGCCAACGCGCGCAGGTCACACGGGGCATCATTCCAGACGAGTGTACCGGCATCCAGGGCGGAAATATCTAACACATCGTTGATGATCGTCGTCAGGTGCTCCCCTTCTGCGATCATGATTTCGAGATTGTGATCGATCTGTTCTACAACGTGCTCGATTTCCCCATCATTGACGGGCAGCACCGATTTGATCGAACGCTCGAATGCACGCGTGATCAGCTTGGCAAAGCCCACGATGGACGTTAACGGCGTGCGCAGTTCATGGGACACGGCAGAAACGAACTCCGACTTCATCCGGTCCACTTCCACCTCGTGGGTGATATCGCGCAAAATGAAGATCACCGCGCTTCCATCGCCCAGAGCGGTTGCCGATACGCGCAGAATGTGCTCAGTAAGCGCGACGTTGTTTGCTCCAGAGAGACGCGGCGCAATCATCGTTATATCGACAGTATGGACCATTCCCGGGTTCGCCCCCGCCTGCGCCATCACCTCGGATAATTTCGGCAAAGGCAGCACCTCGGCAACGTCTTGCCCCCAAAAGGAACGTGAGGCTTGCCGCACCAGGCGTTCAAAAGCAGGATTGGCCAACTGGATACGTCCCGATAGGTCAGTAACCAAAAGGGCATCAGCCATGTTCTGCAAGATGGCACTCAGACGATTGCGATCATTGACCATTGCCCTAGAGTGTCGCTCGACTTCCTCCTCCAGATTGCGTTGATCGGCCTGCATCCGCTGCACCAACTGCACATTTTCGACGGCGAGTGCAGCTTGCGACGCCAGAGTGACTATCAGACGCACATCTGCCGTCGTGTACGACAGACGCCCTTTGCGTGGCCCCAGCCCCCACAACCCCACCACCCGCTCGCCCACTTGCAACAACACGGCCAATTCGATATCACGCCGCGCCATAAAATCGAGCAAATCCGGCGGCGCCCAATCCGGCGGCGCCGAGTAGACAAGCGGCGCGCCTCCGTGCGCCAGCCACACAGATATGCCCGAGCGCAAGGGCAATGCAAGTGGCGATGGTGGTATGCTTTCACCAGCAGAAGAAACCAGGGATGCGCCATCTTCGTTGAGTACCATGAGCACTCCCTGTCCGGCCCGCATCTGTTCGGGCAAGTCGTGGGTCAAAAGCGTCGTCAACTGATCCAGACGGAGGGCGCTGGTTAGTTTTCCGGTCATCTGCTGCAATAATTTCGGTGCATCCAGCACATCGCGGTAGATCAACTGCCTGGCGTAAGCCAACACACGCGCACGGAACACCCAGAACACCGAGGTCACAAAGAACGCCGCGGCAAAAGTGACGTTCGTGGCATTGATCTCACCGAATAGCAACATCCCCAACCCATGCAAGGCACTCTTGAGCAGGAAATACCCTCCCAGCAATACGAGCGCGAAGAGAATGTGCACAAAGACCTGTAAGACCAACGTATCTATGTCAAAAAGCCGGTAACGTGCCACAGCTATGGCTACCGAGAGCGGCATCGCTATCAGGAAGAAGGCCGTGATTTCGATGGTCAGAAAGGCCTGTCCCCACAACAATTCCGGCAGTCCCGTGAGGAATAAATACGGCAGGATACTGATAGCCGCGCCCCAGGCGATCCAGCGAATCTGACCGACAACAGCCGGCTTCCGCACAGTGAGCGCGGTGTGGACGATACTCACCACACCAGCCGCCAACATCGCCAGTCCAAGCCACGCCGAAACCTGCGAGGCCAACAGCCATGAGCGCAAAGGCGTATCCTCAAACACCAGTCCACAGAGCAAAGAGAAGGCCGGGTTAACGAGGTGAAATAACGGCAGGTGCTTGGTTATAGTGGGCGCCGGTATTTTGTTGATCGGGAAAACGAGCAGAAAATGGAAAATAGCACTGAAGAGGAACGCACGCGCCAAGAATTTGAGCACACTCTCGAAGATAAATAAAGCGGGGACCACCAACGTCATCACCTGGAAATGTAACAGGAGAAGCACCGTCAAACACAACGCAATCACAAAGATCAGCCGGGACACCGCTTCTTCAGGATAACGCAACAGCATGTAACATCCCACTATCAGAACAGTGATCACCATAGAGTACACGCCGAAACGCGTCAAGGGTAGCCGCCCAACAGGAAAAGCGCGCAGTGTGACTGGTATAGCAAGCTTTGTCTGTTCGCGGTTTACCTCATAGACAACGGTTTGCCCCACCTGCCACCCCGGTCCCGACGGTTCCTGCCAGGCATGCTCCCCCCACTCCCAGACGGTTAAGCCATCTATGGATACGATCTCGTCGCCAACGGCAAGCGCGCCTTCCTGAGGGTCGAGATCGGTAGCCACTCGTAGCCCCGCAGCCATGAACTCCGTCAACAAGACGCCATCCGAGGGCAACCGCGCCTGCGATGAGAGAGACAGGACCACATAACCTAGACTGAACACGCCCACGAGCAGCAAAATCAGGGCTACAGTATATTTTCGCAGATTGTTGAAAGCCGAGAAGAGCATCATCAACACGCCCCGTTAGGCGAAAAGACGAATCCCCAAAACTTCAGCGGCCCTTTCGAGAATATAATCAGGGTCAAAGGGTTTGGTCACGTACTCGTTTGCCCCAACAGCAAGCCCCTTTTCCTTATCAATCGACTGCCCCTTGGCAGTCAGGAGCATGATGTAAGCTTCGTTGTCAGCTTCTTTAATGCGCCGGCAGACTTCATAGCCGTTCAGCTTAGGCATCATTACATCCAAAAAGATTAAATCGGGGCGGCGACGTAACGCGATCTCCACACCCTCTTCGCCATCTGCCGCCATAAGTAAATCCACACCCATGTCTTCCAGGTCTTCCAACGTCTGTTTCAATAAGACACGGATGAAAGCCTCATCATCCACGATGAGAATTTGTTTATTATCCGCCATGAGAGCCTCCTGAAAATAATCGCTACTACAAACAATGTATCACCCTCATGCTATTCTGTCAACAGGACGGCACACAAAAAAGGGGTATTCTGCGATTGTGAGCGCGCTCACAATCGCAGAATACCCCTAGCGAGAAAGCACGAGATTATAGCCCTGCCGCCTGACGCAGTGCTTCGGCCTTGTCCGTATTCTCCCACGGCGCATCGATGTCCGTACGGCCAAAGTGCCCGTACGCCGCTGTCGCCTGGTAGATGGGGCGACGCAGGTTCAAGTCACGGATGATCGCCGCCGGTCGCAGATCGAAATACTCATGGATCAGCGCGACGATCTTATCCTCAGGAATCTTGCCGGTGCCGAACGTTTCCACAGCCAGTGAAAGGGGCCGCGCGACACCGATTGCATACGAAACCTGCAGCTCCAACCGGTCGGCGATACCCGCCGCCACCAGGTTCTTGGCGATGTAGCGCGCCATGTACGTGGCTGAGCGATCCACCTTCGTCGGATCCTTGCCGGAGAACGCGCCGCCGCCGTGACGGGCGACGCCGCCGTAGGTGTCGACGATGATCTTACGCCCGGTCAACCCGGAGTCGCCGGCCGGCCCGCCGATAACGAAGCGACCAGTGGGGTTGACGTAAATCCGCGTGTCCGCATCGAGCATCTCGGCAGGCACTACATGCTTGATCACGTGCTCGATCACATCGGCACGGATCTGCTCTTGGGTGACCTCCGGCGCGTGCTGCGTGCTCACAACGACGGTGTCCACGCGCTTCGGCTTCCCGTAGGCATACTCCACCGTCACCTGACTCTTGCCGTCGGGGCGCAGGTAGAGCAAGGTGCCATCCTTGCGCACTTCTGCCAGGCGCTTGCATAGCTTGTGCGCCAGCGAGATGGTCAGCGGCATCAGCTCCGGTGTCTCATTACACGCAAAGCCGATCATCATGCCCTGATCCCCTGCGCCAATGGCTTCGATTTCCGCGTCGCTCATCTCGCCAGTCTTGGCCTCAAGTGCTTTGTCAACACCGAGCGCGATGTCGGCGGATTGCTCCTTTATGCTGACGATGACGCCGCATGTCTCGCCATCGAACCCGTACTTGGCACGGTTGTAGCCGATGCCCGTGACGACGTCGCGCGTCAACTGCGCGATGTCCACATAGGTGCTGGTCGTGATCTCCCCGGCGACCAAAACCAACCCGGTCGTCGTCGAGACCTCGCACGCCACGCGGGCATCGGGGTCATCGGCGATGATCGCATCCAGGACCGCATCGGAAATCTGATCGCACATCTTGTCAGGATGGCCCTCCGTCACCGATTCCGACGTAAAGTAAAACTTGGGTGACTGCATAAACGTTGTTGTCATTGAAAAACCTCCTCAGTAAAGTTGAAAGTTACACGTTACAGGCTAAACATTAACCTGGACTACCCATAGCCAATTATTGGACTGAAACCATCAGGGCCGGACTCGCCGGGCTGATTATACCTGATTTTGCACAACCTCGCTCCGCGACCCCGTCCCGGGGTCGCCATAGGCGCACTTGGCTCACTGCCCCCGTCCCCGGAGCCAGTGAGCGAGAATAAGAATTTCACGTTTCACGCCTCAAGGTATATAATCGAATTGTCAGGCCTTGCTTATCCTGACCATCCGACTAAAGACTATCTGACACCGGACTGTTTTAGGAGGTCTATGATGAACCGTGAAACACTGTTACACATCCTCGCCGTTGCGCGAGGCGACGAACCTGCTGACCTGCTGCTGACCAACACTCATGTGGTCAACGTCTTCACCGGTGAAGTGCAAGATGTTGACGTCGCCATCGCCGGGGAGACCATCGCCGCTGTGGGGGCGGGCTACACAGGCAAAACGACCCTCGACCTGAATGGACACTATCTCGTCCCGGGTCTCATCGACAGCCACGTGCATGTCGAATCGTCGATGGCAACGCCTGTGCAGTTCGCTCGCGCTATCGTGCCGCACGGCATCACCACCGTCGTCTCCGATCCTCACGAGATCGCCAACGTCGCTGGAGCCGCCGGTATCCGCTACATGATTGAAGCCTCCGAAGGGCTTCCGCTCACCATCTTCATCAACCTGCCGTCCTGCGTCCCCGCGACGCACATGGGCACGGCGGGCGCGACATTGGAAGCCGGCGACTTGCTGCCGTTGCGCGACCTGCCACGCGTCCTGGGCCTGGCGGAATTCATGAACGTGCCCGGTGCGGTCCTCGGTCTGCCCGGCGCACTGGAGAAGATTCTCGCTTTCCGCGACGGGCACATCGACGGGCACGCGCCCGGCGTCACCGGGCCGTGGCTCCAGGCTTACGTCGCCGCCGGCCCTTCCACCGACCACGAGAGCATGACGGCGGAAGAGGCGCTCGAAAAAGCGCGCCTGGGCATGCACGTCCTCATCCGCGAGGCCACCGCCGCCCGCAACCTGCACGCCCTCGTCCCCGCCATCACGCCGGAGAACGCGCGCCGCTTCGCCTTCGCCACCGACGACCGCCATCCGGCCGACCTCATCGAAGAAGGCAGCGTCGATCACAACCTGCGGCTGGCGATTGCGGCGGGATTGTCGCCCATCACCGCGCTGCGCATGGCGACGCTCAACGCCGCCGAAGCCTTTGGCCTGACGGATCGCGGGGCCATTGGGCCGGGCCGCCGCGCCGATCTGGTGGTCACGCCGTCGCTAACGGACTTCCGCGCGGTCAAGGTCTTCGCCGGAGGTAAACTGGTCGCAGAGAACGGCCAGACCGTAGGCGAGTGGCCGCTTCCCGCAGCGGACGAAAGTCACGTGCGCGGCAGCATCCACGTCGACGTGGACGCACTCTCGTTCCGCATCCCGGCGAAGGGAACGCGCATCCGCGCGATCGGCATCATTCCCGATCAGATCGTGACCGACGAACGAGTCATGGACGCCACCATCGTCAACGGCGAAGCCGTCTCCGACGTGGCGCGCGACCTGCTGAAGATGGCGACCATCGAGCGCCATAACCACACGGGTAGAGTTGGTCTGGGCTTCGTGCACGGGTTGGGCCTCCAGCGCGGGGCGATTGCCGGGAGTGTGGGCCACGACTGCCACAACGTCACCGTCGCCGGAGTGAGCGACGCCGAGATGCGCGCCGCCGTCACCGCCGTCAAGGACCTGGGCGGCGGGCTGGTCGCCGTCCTCGATGGCGAGGTCATCGCCAGCGTACCGCTGCCCATCGGCGGGCTGATGTCCGATCAGCCCGTGGAAGTCGTCCGCGACCAGATGGATACTTTATTGAAACGTGTTAAAGAACTCGGTTCTCCTCACCACGATCCCTTTATGCACCTGGGTTTCCTGGCCCTGGAGGTCATCCCCAAGCTCAAGCTGACCGATCAAGGGCTGGTGGATGTGGAGAAGTTCGATTTTGTCGATTTGTGGGTCAGTTAAGGATACAAGATGCAGGATGCAGGATGCAGGATTCTTGCATCTTGCATCTTGCGTCTTTATTCCTCCAATGCCTGCGTCAAATCCGCGATGATGTCCTCCGCGTCTTCGATGCCGAGGGCGTAGCGCACCAGCGTGTCTTTGACGCCAGAAGCGGCGCGCTCTGCCGGGTCGAGCGAGACGAAGAGCGCTTGCTGCTGAACGATGCCCTCCACCCCACCCAACGTCGGGCCGATGTAGGGAAGCTGCAAGCGGTCGATAAAACGGCTCGTAGTTTCTTTGCCCCCCGCCACCTCGAAGCTGACGACGCCACCGAAGCCGGTCATCAACCGCTGCGCCGTCGCGTAGTCGGGATGGCTCGGCAGGCCGGGATAGTAGACGCGCTCGATGCCGGGATGCCCTTCGAGGAACTGCGCCACGCGCATGCCGTTCTCGTTCTGGTAGTGGACGCGCAGCGCCAACGTCTTCAAGCCGCGCAGCAGCAAGTAAGCATCGTGCGGGCTGCCGACACCGCCGAGTAATCCACGCGTCTCTTCGATCTTCGACAGCAGCCGGTGCGCGCCAATGACGGTGCCTGCGAGCACATCGTTGTGCCCGCCCAGGTACTTCGTCATACTGTGGACGACCAGGTCGATGCCGAGCGCCAGCGGCTGCATGTTGACCGGCGTGGCGAACGTGCTATCGACCGCGGTGAGGATTCCGCGTGGCTGGGCAATTTCAGCCACCCGCGCCAGGTCGGCGACACGCAGGTAGGGATTCGTCGGCGTTTCGGTGAAGATCAGGCGGGTGTTAGGCCGCACGGCGGCGACCAGTGCATCCACGTCATCTACCGGCACCAGCGTTGTCGCAATGCCCCAACGCGGCAAGAATTTCTCGGCGAACTCGCGCGTGCGACGATAACAGTCGGCAACGACGATGGCGTGGTCGCCGCTGCCGAGCAGAGCGAAGAACACGGTCGTAATCGCATTCATCCCGCTGCCGAAGAGCACGGCCCGCTCGCCGCCCTCCAGCGCCGCCAGCTTGCCCTCGACGGCGGCGGCCGTCGGGTTGCTGTAACGCCCGTACTCGTCGCGCAACACGAGATCGCCGCCAGCCTCGCGGACAGCCTTGCGCTCCGTCTTGCGCTCCATAAAGGCCAGCACATCCGCCGTATCTTCAAACGTATACGTCGAAGTCTGATAAATCGGGGTCGTCAGCGCACCAAACGACTTGCGCTTCTCCTCCCCGGCGTGTACGGCTTGCGTGGATGTGGGTTGTTTCATGCGATCTCCTTTACTTGGGTAATCGGTAACTGGTAATTTGGTAATCGGGTAAGCAGTCACCGATCCCAAATCCCCGATTACCAATGACTGATTACCGATCCCCAGGCAACAAAAAAGCCTCCTCAGCAGGCATCCTGGCTGAAGAGGCTTTAAGCAGCATCGTTACACTGTTCTCATCTTCCAGAACCCCCTGGGGGTCTGCCGGAATTGGCACCATAGTTTAGTCGAGCAGTCTAGTAGTCTTTAGCCGGATAGTCTGAATAGACTACAAGACTAAACGACTACGTGACGAACTGACTCGTCTTGGTTGCCGAGGCTTCACAGGGCCGGTCCCTCCGCCTCTCTGGATAAGATTTTACTCTTTAACTTAACGTGCAATTAGGCGCGATTGTAACACAAGCCGGAAAAGTGTCAACTGCTATGGAGTATGGGGCGCGCGAAGCACGCCCAAAACCTTACACAAGCTCTAGAAGTTGCGCATAACAAGCGGGAGGTAGATGCGAGACTCGGCTGAGAACGTGGCTGTCAGCACTGTATCCGCATGGATTACGACGCGTGTGGGATTCTGGAGCAGCGTTGCGCCACTCCAGCCATCGAACTGCCAGCCGTCAGCGGGTGTCGCCACAAGCTCGACCTCGTCGCCCTCGTAATAGGCAGCCAGGTCGGGGATGCGCGTTACGGTACCTTCACCCACGATGTTTATGGTCAACGTGTAGGTCGGCGGCGGACTCGCGAGTGGATCGCCGTAGATGATGCCGCGCCCGTTGGTACTGATGTAGACTCGGCCGTAGATGCGCGAGTCGCCAGTAATGGCTGCACCTGTCCAGGCGTATTGATGCTCGTCATCGTTGACACGCACCCAACTTACGCCCATATCAGTAGAGCGATAGATGCCGCGAACACCATCCACCTGCCCACTGATGTAGATCGCCTTATAGGCTTCACCCGGCGCAGGAGCACCAAAACCGACCACGTCCGCTTTATCCACATTCGCCAGTTTCGTAAAGCTATCGCCGCCGTCGGTGGAGTGCCACAGGCCATAAACGGTGTCGTCATTGCCGCCAGCCAACCAGATATCACCCTCGATGCCGGGAACGGCCTTGAATTTCACCGAGACGGTCGTTGGCCAGCCGGCACTGATCGTCGTGGTGAAGGTCGCACCACCGTCCTCACTCCGGTAGAAGCTACCGTCAGCATAAGCGTAGAAGGTCGCCGGATTGACGCGATCGGCTTCGACCGTCGCGCCGGCGGGTACACCATTGCTGGCCATCCAACTATCGCCAAGATTCGTCGAGTAAACCACCGGCCCCTCAGGCGACCAAACGATCACGCTGCCGTCGGCAGCTACAGCGACTTCGCCGCCGCTATTGAGGCCAATCGGTTCGGTCATCGGGGTGGTCCAGGTGAAGCCACCATCCTGCGAGTAGCTGAGGTTCATCATATTGTCGCCGTCGCCCACGCGCACGATGAACTCCGGGGCAAGTTCAGCGTAGTCCAGGCCTGTGCCGGAGCCTAATACGGGATTCGTGAGCATACCATCAGGCACAACCGTCAAATCATCGTGGCGGAAACCGCCGATGTCACCCAGGGCACTTAGCAGGCGCGTAGCCCCGGTCGGCGGGCTGATGAGATCGAGCACAGCGGTCTCTTCGAGGCCCTGCGCTCTGACGGTGATGGTGACAATGCCGCCTTCATCCCAATCGGTAAGGTTATCACTCCCGTAGATCGTAGCCCCGGTGACGTATAGCATCCGGTCAGAGTTAAAGGGGTCGATTTCGAGGTCGCCGATCATCCAACCCAATTTGGGGGAGGTTTCAGGTAGTGGATCTACTGTGCGACCCCAGTTCAGCCAGGGGGCACCGGAAATATCCTGAACGTAATGATTGGTGCGTGGCGGGGGCCAGCCGACCCATTCAATATCCCAAATCCGCTTCCAGGTCGCGCCGCCATCGGTGCTGCGGAAGATGATGTCATCCGGCCACCAGGATTCCTGGCTGGAGACCATCACCACGTCTGGGTCGGAGGCATCCACGGCCAATCCGCCATACCCGTAAGTCCACCACTCCGGATTTGGAGACAGGGGTGGCGTGATGTCCGTCCAGACACCGGAGTTCGTATCATATTTCCAGACCGCGCCCGCGGTGCCTTGATAGGGGCCGCAGTTATCGCTGTACGTGATGTAGAGCACGCCGTTGGAAGCTAACACACCGTGATAGGGCAGGTACCCCTGCTCCGGTTGATCGGGAACTGGCTCCCAGGTTATGCCGGCGTCGGTGCTGCGATACACTGTGGTCTTGGTCATGGCAACACCCACATAGATATCCGGTGTGGGCATGTTGACGGTGCCGCTTTCGCCATCGAACACAACCCATACCACACCGATCAAATCGCCCTCGTACTCACCCGTACCTGGCGCGTAATTACCCACCGCCGTGAAGCTTTCTACTTGCGACCAAGTCATACCATAGTTCGTACTGCGCCACAGGCCATTGCCGCTGCGCGTGCCCAGGTAGAGGATGTTGTTGCTGTTCGGGTCGATGGCCAAACGCTCGCCCATCGCGCGACCGGGCATGTTGCCACCGCCCTTAAACGGCAATTCGGTGATGTCCCAGGTGCCGCCGCGGTCGGCAGAACGCAGAATCGCGGCGTTGTTGGGATCCCAACTGTTGGTATAGCTGCCGACAAAAGCATACACCCGATCCGGGTCCACCGGGTCCGTCGCCAGACTGTCAACACCGGTCCAGCCCCACTGATCCCAACCAATCCAATCCAGCAGGGGAATCCAGCGATTGGTCGTGATATCAAGACGGTAAGCCCCGCCGATGTCGGTGCGAGCATAGACCAGGCCCGGCTCGGTCGTGTTGAAAATGATGCCCGGCACAAAACCTCCGCCGACTACCTCTACGTTCTTCCATGAATATGGCTCCGCAGGCGCAGTGAGTGCCCGCGCCTGCACGCTAACGCTGCGTGTCGATGCCCACCAAACACCCAGCAAAGCCAGCACAATCCCGGTGATAAACATAATCCTCACCAACTTGCCCGTCTTCATATCCTGATCTCCTTTCGTAAGATTAAACAGAGGTTAGCAAAGAATGTGGAGCTTGCCCTCCTGGACACAAACCTATGTAAAAATGATATAAGGAAATCCATCACACGTCAAGCATTCTTTCGTAATCTTGACAAACCCCCTTATCATTCATACAATGAAAATGTTCTCCTGCGCGAAACATCCAGCACACAAATCTGGGAACAATCCTTTTTACCTTCGATGAGCAGTAAAGTGGATGACGTACCTGCAATTTTGCCCGTATCGGTCTGCAACTTGTCCCATCTTTCAGGCGCGCTGATGGGCGAGATTCTACCAGTATGCACCGAAACGGAGAGTGAAGCGCTGCGCACGAGTCATGCCCTGCCAGGGCCATCGCACACGACGCGGTGGCCCTGTGCTTTGAGGCTGCACGCGCAGTCGATCAGCACAAGCGCGTGGGACGTTCTGCGGTCTGCGACGGGTGTGGCGCAGGTTCTCGGCCATTTCCGCCGTGCCGTGGATTTGTTGATCGACGGTAAAGTGATCGCGCTGGTGCTGCCAGAAGCCGGCAACGGGCCGTTCAACGTCGTCGTCACGACCCTGCCCGACACACCTCTATCCCGGCACGTCAACCTCACATGGGCATCGAACGTGTTTCACATCGGACCGTGGCAAATAGATTTCAATGCAGAAACGCGGTGTTGGAATCCGCGCCCATCGTGGGAAACCTTCACACTTCGCCCGGCGCGCCTGGTGCAGTTGCGCGACATCGCAATACACGAGGCAGCCACGCGCGCGCCCACCGGTTCACCCTTCGTCGGGCTGCTGACGGGACAACCCTTCCCCCTCGTAACTGCTTTGGGATGTGCCCTGACTGCGAACGACACTGCCGGTATCCAAGATGCAGCCGCTGCCATCGCCGGTCTAGGTCCCGGCCTCACCCCTTCCGGTGACGATTTCCTAGCGGGCGTCATGTTAGGAATGCGAATAGCGAATAGCGAATTACGAATTACGCATCATGCATCACGCATCACGCATCACGTTTCCTGCATCTTTGCCGCCGCAGCACCACGTACTACGCGCCTGAGCCGGGCATTCCTGCACGCCGCCAGCCAGGGATTGGCGGATGAACACTGGCATCATCTTCTCGCTGCACTGTCTGCGGAGGATCCCGCACGACTGGAATACACGACGACGCGCGTTCTCAACCACGGCGCAAGTTCGGGATTGGATATGGTCGCCGGATTCCTATGGCAACTCAAAGCACTGCAATCGAAAATGGCGTAAATAATCGAACAGCCTTGAATGAATTCTCAAGACTTCGGACTTAGGACTTTGGACTATTCTTGAAGGAGGTCATTTGATGATCCAAACGACGATTAAAAGCGGAGAATACTACGATTCTGTCACCTTGCTGCAAGTGGCACAGGGACTCTTGAAGGTGCACGGCGTGGAAGATGCCGCCGTGGTGATGGGCACGCCTGCGAACAAAGGCATTCTCAAGGACGCCGGTTTGCTCACGCCGGAGGCCGAAGCTGCCTCCGCCGACGATCTCATCATCGCGGCACGAATTGCAGGTAAGGCGAAGGTCGATGCAGCCGCGCGCGCCGGCGAACTGCTCAAAGCATCCCGTACATCCAAAGCTGAGAGCGGCACAGAACCACCACCGAAGACACTGTCTGCTGCCGTGCAACAGCTTGCGGGTGCAAATATCGCCCTTGTCTCCGTCGCCGGACGGTACGCAGCGGGCGTCGCCCGCGATGCGCTCAACCAGGGGATGCACGTCTTCCTCTTCAGCGATAACGTCAGCGTGGAGGATGAAATCGCGCTGAAAACGACGGGGCGCGAGAAGGAGCTGTTGGTAATGGGGCCGGACGCCGGGACCGCGATCCTCAACGGTGTAGCGCTGGGATTTGCCAATGCCGTCATCCCCGGACCGGTAGGCGTCGTTGCCGCCAGCGGCACGGGCCTTCAGGCGGTGACGAGCCAGCTCACGCGGATGGGCGTGGGCATCACACAAGCCATCGGCACAGGCGGGCGCGATCTCTCAGAGGCCGTCGGCGGCATTATGATGCTCGAAGGACTGAAAGCACTCCAGGCCGATCCCGCAACCGAAGTGCTGCTCCTGGTCTCCAAACCGCCCGCACCAACCGTTGCGGAGAAGGTGTTGAAACAGTTGAAAGCGAGTGATAAACCCGCCGTCGTATGCTTCCTGGGCGGCAAAGCGAAGGTCATTCGAGAGGCAGGCGGCATCCCCGCCAGGACACTCGAAGAGGCCGCGCATCTCGCTGCCGCCCTCGCGCGCGGGAAGTCACCGGATGAAGCGCTGAAATCGCTGCGCTCCCAACGCCGGGAGCTGAAAAAGCTGGCGAAAAAACTCGTCGGGCGCTTGCGGATGAGACAGAATTATTTCCGCGGGCTGTTCAGCGGTGGCACGTTCTGCTACGAAAGCCAACTCATCCTGAACAAGATTTTGGACAAAGGCAAAATCGTCTCCAACGCACCAGTGAAAAAGAAGAAAAAGTACAAGATGGCCGACGCAAACCAGAGTGTCGGCCACACTGCCGTAGATCTGGGTGAAGATGAGTTCACCGTGGGGCGGCTGCACCCGATGCTCGATCCAACACTGCGCAACCGTCGCATCCTCCACGAAGCCAAGGACCCAGAGACCGCCATCATCTTCCTGGACATCGTGCTCGGTTACGGCGTCCACCCCGACCCGGCCGGCGCTGCTGTGGAGGCCATCCGAGAAGCGCAGGCGTGGCTCAAGAAGGAAAGGCGCGAGGTGTTGTTTATCGCCTCCGTCTGCGGAACAGAGGGCGATCCACAGAACGTGTTGGCGCAAGAAGCTACCCTCCGCGAGGCAGGCGTGATCGTGCTCGAATCCAACGCCGCAGCAACGCGGCTGGCGGGCTATATTTTAGGTTGAAAGAACCGGATTGAGGAGAAAATTATGGCTATTCAAAACTTGTTCGGCCAATCGCTCAAGGCCGTGAATGTCGGACTGGAGAGTTTCACGGAAAGTCTACGCGATCAAGGCGTGGAGGCCATCCACGTGGATTGGCGTCCGCCACTGGAAGGTTATGTGGAGATCACTCACACCAAGAGTGGCGTGGATATCGACGCGGCTAACGCCGAAGCCGTGACGCGCATCCGCAGCGGACGACCGCTACTCGTGGGGATGGGCGTCGCGCGCGACGTGATCCCCGGTTATGGCGAGCGGCTGATTCTGCACGCCGGGCCGCCGGTGACGTGGGAACGGATGTGCGGGCCGACGCGTGGCGCGGTGATGGGCGCCGCCGTCTACGAAGGCTGGGCCTCCACTTACGAAGAAGCGGCAGAGATGGCGGCGGCGGGCGCGTTCGACTTCGCGCCTTGCCACCACTTCCACACCGTCGGGCCGATGGCGGGCATTGTGTCGCCCTCGATGCCGGTCTTTATCGTCCAGAACGAGACGTTTGGCAATCGCACCTACGGCACACAAAACGAAGGGTTGGGCCGCGTGCTGCGCTATGGCGCGTATGGCGACGAAGTGCTCGCCCACCTCAAATGGATGGAGACGACGCTCTACCCCGCGCTCAAAGCCGTCCTCAGAGCGACCGGGCCGATCGACTTACGCAGCCTGCTCGCCCAAGCGCTCCACATGGGCGACGAGGGCCACAACCGCAACCGCGCGGCAACATCGCTGCTCATCCGCCAACTCGCGCCTGCACTGATTGAGACGGCGACGAAAAAAGTTGCCGTCGAAGTGCTCAAGTTCATCGACAGCAACGATCACTTCTTCCTCAACCTCTCGATGGCGGCGATCAAGGCGATGCTCGAACCTGCTGAAGGGATCGAAGGCTGCACCCTCGTTACGGTGATGGCGCGCAATGGGACTGAGTTCGGCATCCGCGTGGCGAGCATGCCGGAGCAATGGTTCACCGCGCCCGCGCCGGTCGTGCAAGGACTATGGCTGCCCGGTTACACCGCCGACGACGCCAATCCCGACATCGGCGATTCGTCGATCACCGAGACGGGCGGTTTGGGCGGCTTTGCGATGGCGGCGGCCCCGGCGATCGTGCGTTTCGTCGGCGGGTCGTCGGCGCTGGCGTTGCAGGTGACGCAGGAGATGTACCAAATCACGGCGGGCGAGCACGAGTCCTTCACCGTGCCTGCGCTCAACTTCCGCGGGACGCCGCTCGGCATCGATGTGCGCAAGGTAATGGCGACGGGCATCCTGCCGTTCATCAACACCGGCATCGCACACAAGAAGCCGGGCGTGGGCATGGTCGGCGCAGGGTTGGTGCGTGCACCGCGACAATGCTTTGAGGAGGCGTTCAAACAAATAGCGAAGGGCGCATTGTGAACCTAGGCGATGACGCGGATATGCCCACACCCCTGAACGCGCAGCGCGGCTGCGGGCGACGCCTTCTGTCCCTTGCACTGTTCGCGATTGTTCCGCTGATTTTGCTCTACGTCTTCGGGTTCTCGATCAAAACCTCCGAAGAATATGCCTGTGCACTTGATACGGCAGAAGGCAACGCGCAGGTCATCAGGATCACGGGTGAGCCGGTCAAGCCGGGTCTGTTCGCGTGGACATCGTACTTCGAAAGCGGCGGTGGAGAACGCCAAGGGCAATTCTCCACAGCGCTATCCGGCCCGCGCGGAAGCAGAACCTTTACAGCACCAACGGCTATCTGTTTGACATTCCTGCCGATTGGGCCGATACTTACGCCTACGGGCGGTATCTCGCCACAGGGCGGATGCGCGACGGCGGTCAGGGCGGCATGGGACCAACGCTCTTCGCCTACCGGCCCTGGACGGAGGACGGTTCTCCGCCGGCGCCGGGGACGCATCTGCCGGAGACGACACTCTTGCTCTACGAAAACGCTTACAACACCGAAAATATCGAACGCGCGATGAACGGCTACCAGCATCCCGACGAGTGGGAAGGCGGCGCATGGCTCACCACATCGTCCGGCAAATCGGCCGTCCTTTTTGCCGGCACCAAAAGCACAGGGACGAAATATTGGTATGGCTTCATCCATCCCGACGGGCCGGATTTCCCCTGCGTGGATGCGCACGCCGATTTCACTGCCTGCCGCCTGACGGATGGGACGCCATGCCCGCCGGAAGACTTCGCCGGATGCTGCAACGAGGATGCCGGCACGTGCGCGAGCGGGCGCGGATGGTGGAGCACGCGCTTCGATGCGCAGTTCATCCTCTACGACCCGGCGCAACTGGCGCAGGTTGCGGCCGGGCAACTGGAACCCTGGGCGCCACAACCCTACGCCGCCATCGACCTCGACGAGCATCTCTATCTCAGCCCGCCCGAATGGGATGTGACGATGCTCGGCTGGGGCGACCAGCGCCGCAATCGTATCGGCGCTGTAGCGTTTGACCGGGACAATGGTCGCCTTTACGTGTTGGAGCTGTACGCCGACGGTGGCAAGCCCGTGGTCCACGTGTGGCGGGTGGAATAAAGCCCATGAGTCAAAGTCGTTACTAA
>JBNGDO010000043.1:0-23261 GCA_049975385.1 Anaerolineae bacterium
ACTAATTCTACAAGGTATCAGAAGGTTTGTCTATTGTGGAAAACCACAGTCTTTAACCTGTGGTTTTCCACAGGTCTTCCGGCAAATTGTCCCGCATCCACACGACAACCTCCAAACGTGAGCAAACTTGCAGCTTTTTCATAACGTTGTCCAGATGCATTTCTACCGTGCGCGCCGTTATCGCCAACGCCTGTGCGATTTCGGCGTTGCTCAGGGCCTGCGCCAGTAAACACACGACCTGCCGTTCTCGCTCGCTCAAGCGCGCCCAGCGCGCACCCACTTCCTGCGACCAGCACCGGGCGCGTGCGAATTGCTCGCCCGTGATGAGCACCTCCCCGCGCGCCGCGCGGCGTACCGCCGCTACGAGACTGTCGGGCGCTTCATCTTTGATCAAGTAACCCGCCACCCCCGCTTCGATGGCTTCCGCCAGGTGATGAGCGCGGTCGTGGGCGGTGAGGATGAGCACAGTGGTTTCGGGGTAGTGTTCGCGTACCCACTGTTCGATCTCCGCCGGTTTGGTGTCGGGCATCAGCAGATCGAGGAGCAGGATATCGGGGCGGAGACTGCATACCATCTGTTGGGCTTCTGCGCCGTTTTGCGCTTCGCCAACGATAACCATATCGGGCGCGGAGTGCAAGATAGTGCGGATACCTTGGCGGGTGGCGGGGTGATCATCGGCGATGAGTACCCGAATGGGTGATCCCTGCGGTTCACGCATGAATACCTCCTGCTATATATAAGCGGCTGGTTCATTACAACGATCCCCATCGACGTGTCAATGTCACGTATTCATCGGGGTTGGTGGTGCAGAAGGGGGCGTTGCCGTAGCTGACCGCAAGCCGCCGCAATCGGCGCGCCGCGCCGCTGGCGCATGGTGTGGGGGATGCCGGCGCGGTCGAGGATGGCGATGAAGGCATCCATGGCCTCCGGCGTTGCGGGTTGCGCGTCGAACTCCAGGGTGGGGTTCAACTGGATCACGTTGACGTGGGCCGGAATCCCGCCGAAGCGGGCGACCAGCGCCTCGGCCTGCTCGCGCGTGTCGTTGACACCGTCGATCATCACCCATTCCAGCATCACACGGCGTTGGGTGGCGGTGGTATACGTCTTGAGCGCGCTGCATAGGTCATCCAGCGGATAGCGCCGGTTGATCGGCAAGAGTGTGTCGCGTATCGCATTGGTGGCGGCGTGCAGGGAGACGGCGAGGTTGATGCGCAGCGGCTCTTCGGCCAGTCGCAAAATGCCCGGCACGATGCCCACGGTGCTGAGGGTGATGCGCCGCTCGACGAAGCCCATGCCGCGCGGATCGCACACGCGGTGGAGGGCGTCCAGCGTGTTGTCGTAGTTCAGCAGCGGCTCGCCCATCCCCATCAGCACGAAGTTGGTGAGCGTCTCTTTGCTCGCCGCTAACGTCTGCTGTGCGTGAAGCACCTGGGCGACGATCTCCGCGGCGGTAAGTTGCCGCACAAACCCCATCTGCCCGGTGGCGCAGAAGCGGCAGTCGCAGGCGCAGCCGACTTGCGTGGAGATGCAGGCGCTATGCCGGTGCCGGTAGCGCATGATGACCACCTCGACGCGCTCGCCATCGGCCAGTTGCAGGAGGTCCTTGCGCGTCGAACTGTCGGCGGCGATGTGCGAGTCTACGACTACCGGCAGTTCCAATGTCGTTTCGGTGCGGAGGCGCGCCGGTACGGCTTTCGGTAGCGTGTCGGGCAGGTCGGTGAAGTTGGCAGGGATGTGGAGGTAGAGCCACTTCCACACCGTCCGCACGTGGACAGGGGCGATTTCCCAGGTGGCGAATAATGTTTCTAGTGCGGCGAAATCCAAATCGTACAGGTTCATAGGTATTGCGGAACGGGCAGCCGGTGCAACGCATTTCTTCAATGCGTTGCACCGGTACGGGCGTGGGGATTATTTGTCAGGGATGCACAGCACGTCGCCGATGCGGATGAAGTTCAGGTTGTGAATCGTGCTACATTCGGCGATGCGCCACATGTTCACCCCATACTTGAGCGAAATCCGGTAGAGGTTGTCGCCCGCCACGACAGTGTAGTACTGCGCGCAGGTGCACGCTGGCGGCGGTGTGGGTGAATCCTGGCGTGCGCAGGTAGGGCCAGGTGGAAGGAATGCGGGCACGTCAGGGATGGCAAGCACTTGACCGGGATAGATCCAGTTAGGGTAGGGAACCAGGTTGGCGTTGATAATCGCCGCAGGGCTAACCTTGTAAGCGCGCGCGATGCAGAAAACTGTTTCGCCCGGTTGGACGACATGGTTGACGATGATGTCATACGCGTTGGGTTGGGCATACACCGGCACGCTGGAGAGCAACAAAAGCCCTAACACAAGCAACAACACAGGAATTACTCTACGCATGGAACGCATCCTTTCAAGCTAAATCACTTAATTGATGGTTTAGTCAGTGGTCAAGGGGACTAGCCTCTAACTTGTTTCTTGGGATTTTCCGGGTGGTACGAGGCAGAACCGGTATTGTCCCAGGTCTATTTGTCTTTCAGCCTCCTTTCGCAACACTTCCCGCCATGAAATCGAATCGCTTCAGGAGAAGTAATTATATTTTCTCACGTAATTTAGGCTTCGTCAATATCTTAATGTGTAAAAGAGTGTTTCAATTGCGTTAAATGCGTGTCATTCTTTCTCCTGCCGCTTGTTTTACATAAACAACAGCGGTAGATACTCCGGCGCATCGTTGTAAGGGGCGGTTTCACCCGTCGTTACCTGATAGAGGCGTTCGTGACTGAGACGGGCGGCCTCAACGAGCGGCGTGTATGGACGGTTGCAGGTATCCAGGAAACCGATGTTGTAGTTCTCACCATCGAAACGCCCCAGCGCGGATTGGTCGTACAGCGTGAAGTAGTGAACGCCTACGCACCAGGGTTGCGCCGCCGCATCCTCCAGGTAGACGCGATAGGCCCTGCCCCGGTCCGCCTGCGTGGGAACGTGTCCGATACCACTGGCGGGCAATCCTACGTCCAGCGCACCGAAGTGCCATTCACCGATCATAATGGGCATATTCAGCAAGGTGCTGATTTGCGCCATCTCCTCGGCAAGTACGCGCGTCTTGTAGCAGTTCATGCTGAAGACGTCGAAACTGCGCATTCCCTTGATGGCCCACGCCGGCGGGATGGTGTAGTAGCGGATGCCCAGATTCAGGTGGTTCGGATCCACTTTGCGGCACGCCTCGCTCAAACCGCCGAAGTAGCGTTCCACCATAATCGCGCTGAAGTCCGCCAGGTCGGCTTGCGCGCGCTCGGTCAGCGGGATGTTCCATTCACCTTCAGCTAGTTCCGCAAACGTTACGCCGATTTCCCAGGCTTCGGACAGGCGTTCTTCGTCGCTGTAGCGCCCGCGCAGGAAGATGCTGAGGGCCTGGCGGGTATAGCACTTGGGGGTGTTGAATAGCATCCCGGCGGCGGGCGTCTCCAGGGCGAAGCCCCAATTCGGCTCGTTCATCAGGAAGTAGCCGATGAAGGCTGGATCGTCGCGGGTTTCGCGCAGTTGTTCCGCGAAGGCCGCTTTGGCTTGCTCAAAGTCGGGGTGGCAAACATCGGGGAAGTCGCGGTAGATCATGGGGACGGAAAGCGCACGGCTGTCCAGTGGGCGCACGTAAGGAACCTGTGCGTCGCGCGCGATGCGCCAATCCGACCAGTTGGCGACGGTGTTGAAGCCGAACTGCCGTAATAGCCCCAGCGTGATGGCACTCCAGTTCTCGTATGCGGATTCCGGCCCGAAGGCACGGATGAAGTTGGCTTTGAGGTAGTCGAAGGCGTTCACCTCGCCACGCGTGTGGTGGGCCTGAGCGTATGGACCATCGGCTTCGGGCAGCCAGGCGAGCGCGGATTCGAGACCTTCGTAGGCTGTATCGATGCCGAAGCCCACACAATCCAATCCGGTCGACCAGAAAGCGTAGCCTTCGGGATCGACGAGCCACCAACGCTTATGATCGTAGTGCGTGCGGAAGAAGCCCGTGGCGGAGAACCGTTTGCCCGACCAACCGCCCCACCTGGAGAAGCCTTCCGGCAGGGTTTGCGCCGGCGCAGCGTCGCGTTGGGCGTGCAGGTGGGCGATCAATGCTTCCTCGCTGCGGGTCTTGGTCGGCCACTCGTGGAGCGTGCTTTGTCCCAGCTCATCCAATAGCTTGCCTTTAGGTAGGGCCGGTGCTTCCAGTTTGGGCGGTTCCTCGGCGGCGGCGACGATCGGTGTAAGGCAGAAGCGCGCGGGATGCGGTCCCTTGCGCAGCACGGTGAGGCGCATCCGATCCACCTTGCGCAAATCGACACGTTGCCCGCCGCAGAGCGGCTTTAGCCACGCGCCTTCGCGTTCGTAGCGCCAACGGTTCTGGTTGACGGCTTCCAGGGGGACGCGCAGCCGTGCTGCACATTCCGTGATCAGGCCGTAGCTCAACGCAAACGTCGGGCCGTCGTCACCTTCTTGCAATTGCAGGGTGAAGACGACCAGGTGTTGGCCTTCGAGCAAGGTGTCGGCGGTGAGATAGCGCGCATCGGCAAGCGCGCCCTTGCGGAAGGTGTACGCCAGCCCGTCGCCGTTCTCACGGGCGGTGTACCACGTCGCTTCCGCCAGGGGTGTGGGGCTGTCCTCGCCAGACAAGCCGCCTAGCAGGCATTCCGCTGTTAAGGTTAAAGGTAGCTCCATAAGTTTTTCCTCCCTTGATATAGCAAATCTACACATCACAAAATCGGCAAATCAGCTACGCTTGCAACACGCGTGCTAGTATCTCGGCCAGATGCTCCAGGCTGGGTGGTTTGTGTATCCATTCGCAGACACTGCTCGTGATGCGGATGTCTGTTTCAGGATCAAGTGGGTGGCCGCTCATAACGACGATGCCGAGGTCCGGAGATTGCTGATAGAGCGCTTGGGCCAGGGCTTTGCCGCCCATTACCGGCATCACGAGATCGGTGAGTACCAGCGCGATGTCTGCGCGGTGTTGGGCGAAAAGCTCCAGGGCTTCTTTGCCGTTGGCCGCTTCGAGGGTGCGATAGTTCAACATATCCAGGCTGCTGCACAACGCCGCGCGGGTGGCGGCGTTGTCTTCCACCACCAAAATCGTTTCTTCGTGCCCTATAGGCAGAGTTTCTTTTGCTCTCTCATCAGTAAGATGGGGCGAGACGCGCAGCACGGGCAGATAGAGGCTGAACACCGTGCCGGCGCCGACTTGTGTCTGGACGTCGATGTGTCCCTGATGCTGCATCATGATGCCGTAAACTTGCGCGAGTCCAAGACCTGCGCCTTCGCCGGGCGCTTTGGTGGTAAAGAAAGGTTCGAAAATATGCGGCAGCATTTCGTCGGGAATGCCGCGGCCCGTGTCGGCGATGGTAATCCGCACCCACTCACCAGGGCTGAGATCGGTAAGGGGGGCAGACTTGCGGTCCTCCACATGCAGGCGTGCCAGATCGATGGAGAGCGTGCCGCCATTGGGCATAGCGTCCCGCGCGTTTAGGGCCAGGTTCATCAGCACTTGCTGAATGCGTGTGGGGTCTGCATTGATTATGTAGGTATCCATCCGATAGCTCAATTCGACGCGAATATCCTCCGGCAAGATCCGCTGCCACAGTTTGACCGTTTCTTTTAGTATAGGCAGCATATCCAGCGGGCGCAAATCGAGGATGGTACTGCGGCTGAAGTCTAAAATCTGGTTGATAAGCTCAGAGGCACGCTGACCCTGTTCGGCGATGATCGTCAGGCGTTCCTTGATTTTATCTGGGAGGTCGGGCTGGCGCAGGGACATCTGGCTATAGAGCATGATGACCGCGATGATGTTGTTGAAGTCGTGGGCGATACCGGCAGCCATCTGTCCAATGCCGGCGAGCCGTTCCTGGCGTTGGAGGTTCTGTTGGTTTTCGTGTTCCTGGGTGACATCCCGCAGGACAATGACCCAACCTTCCATCATCGGGTGAGTTTCCACAGCGCGCGCGACGATCTGGAAGTGTTGTCGCTTGACGTTGACTTCGTGCCATAGGCCTCGAGGTGGCGTGGTGAGGAATTCGTCGATTGGCCGGTCTCCTAAATGGGTCAGAGGCTGCGTGTGGTCGTATTCGCCGTCGCCGCTAAGGGTTGCGAGGTAGCTGTCGGCGACGGGGTTGTGCATAACAACGTGGCGCTGAGCATCGAGTAGAAGCACGCCCTCCGGCACAGTATTCATGATCTGGTGGACCTGTTCGGCGGATTCCTGGATTTGCTTGAGTAGTTTTTCGCGTTCTTCGGCGGCGCGTACTTGCGTGGTGATGTCGATGAGGTTGCCCATCACCGCCGGACGGCCGGCGTACTCGATGCGACGACCGAGGATTTCGATGTCGAGCACTGTGCCATCCTTACGCATGCCCCGAACAACATAATGGGCGAATTCTTGTTCACCGTCGATGCGCCGTTGCAAGCTCTCTGCCACTGAGGCGCGATCTTCGGGATGAATCAATGCCAACGTGGACGTCAGATTCAGCAGCTCTTCCGCCGTATAGCCAAAGATATTGGTCATGGCCGGGTTGACGTACTGAAACCGTTGATTCTGGATGATGTAGACACCCAGAATGGCGCTCTCGCTCAACGTACGGAAGCGGGTCTCACTCTCTTGCAATTCTCGTTCACGCGTCTGTAGCTGTGTATGGGCTTCGCGCAGCTCCTGGATTTGTTCTTCGAGACCGTCAAACGTTTGCTGAAGACGGCGCGTCATGACGTTGAATGTGGCGGCTAAGGTGCCGATTTCATCGCGCGTTTCAACTTCTGCTTGCACGCTCATATCTCCGGCGACGATGTCTTGCGCCACCTGTGTCAGACGCTGGATGGGCCGCACCAACCAGGTGGCTAACACGGTTGCCAGGCCCGCAGCGATGAGCGTCATGGCTCCGGCTGTCAACGCTGTGGTTTGGCGATGGACGTTGATGGATGCCAGTGCTACCCGACGTTCTTGTTGTGCGCTGACACGCCATTCCAACGCCGTAATCGCCGGTTGTTCGATCACGTAGGCGACGTCGGCTTGACTGACCAGATGTACGGTGTTTGCGTAGCGATAGGTGGTATATGCCGATCGGCCTGCGGGAGCGATCTGTACCCATTCATCATTGAGGACAACCTTGAGATGTTCGTTGGTGGGAACAAGCCAACGCCCATCGGGTAACAGCAAAGCGACCCATGGGCCTGGGTGGCCCTTTGTGGTAGTCGTCAATACCGCTTTGAGCGCGCACGTATGATAGGTTGTTGCGATCACACCGATGACCGTCGTTTGATCCGGAGCATAGACAGGGACAGCGATACGGACGCCTAGAATATCCATGTTGTCATCGAACTGGGGTTCAGTGAGGTGTATTGCTCCCTTTCCTTGCTGATAGGTGGCTTGCCACCAGGCTTCATCGGCCTGGTAGTAGTCTGTCGTTCTGGTTGTCGCCGCCAACAGCGCGCCGTAGCGATCGGTGACGAAGATTTCCACGTGGTCGGGAAAATGGGTCTGGAAGAGTCGTAATTCGGTGGCAAGGGTATTGTCGAGGCGTTCCCGGATGAGCGGGTCATCGTCGGGTGCTGCGATCCACCGGCGATCCAGGGCTTCTATTTGTGCCTGAATCGCGGCCGCATCGCCTGTATAGCGATCGTTGGCCGTGATGATTGTATCGCGCAGGGCCGTACTGATACTGAGTGCTTCGACGACGTTGATTTGCTGGTTCAATAAGTCACCGACGGCGTACGCTGTGGAGGTTGCCAGATCGTGCAATTGTTCTCCTACGATCTCGTCGAGTGTCCTGGTCGTAGTTCGGCTGCCGACGAACGCTACAGCGATAATGGTCAAGGTGCTGAGGATGATTAAGGTGCTGATCAGCTTGACCCGCAATGAAATGCCATTCAGCCAGGTTTTCCATGTGGCTGCTGAAGAAGATGTGTGTGTGAGGTCAGATCGGTCCATAAGCTCGCTCTCCAAACGACACCTTACACCGTAATCACAGGTTTTGACAACAATACAAATGACTCGCCCTTTACCGATGATTGGATTACTGTGTACTATTAAGACTCTATCCGAAAATTATGCTGGCGAGCGTTTCTAGTGCGTCAACGGCGAATTCTCAGATAGGTTCTAAGGATATAATGAAAGCGGGGTTTTGCAACCCCGCTTTCGATTCTCAACAGGCAGACAATACGTCGCGGAGCACAGCCTCTTCGAGGATGTACGGTTGGGGTTTGCGTGCTTTGTCCGGCCAGCGGACGAGGCGGATTTTGCCGTCAGCGATCTCGATCCCGGTGACGTCGCCATCGCTATAACAGCAACAGCCGGTGTTGAAGTAGCACGGTTTCGCCATGGAGAAAGAGGTCTCCTGTGGGGGCATCGATGGATTCTGCGCGCGCACCCATTCGCGCTGCGCCAGTAACTCGCTCAGTTCTTCTCGACGCGCGCCGCTCTCGGAGGCGCGCGCGTGTTCCTCGATGGCTGCGGTAATCTGTGCTTCGTGGGATTGCGATTCGAAGACAGGGGTGTGGGTATGTCCGGCGATCAGGATGAGTTTTTGTTGCTCGGCAGTCCAGGCGTACATCGCCTGGTTGTGTTTCTTGCGCAGGTCCCAACTCGTCGCCGGGGTGTTCAACGAGATGTGCGTGAGGCGTTGGAAGGTGCGCCAGATGTAGCGGACGAAGAGGCGCGTGATCCAAGCCCATTGATCATTGAAGGCGTCGCCTTGATGCCCGTGGAGCAGAAACAGCGCGCCCAGTTCTTCCGCCCCCTCTTTCACGGTGAAGTGCAAGCTTTCGAGGACGTGCAGCGGCGGGGCGCCGTAGATGGCGTCCAGGTGGCGGCGTACGCTGTCCTCGTACTGCCATTCATCGTCGTGATTACCCCAGATGCGCACATAGCGCCCGCGTTGGTGGAAGCGCGCCTCCAGTTCGAGGCTGTGCCGATAAGCGCTGATTACGGCGGCGGGCGTTTCTTCCCACAACTCTTCTACGTCCCCGAGGACGACGAGCGTGTATCCCATGTGCAGATAGTAGGCAAGGGCGGCATTGTACGCGCGTTCGGCGCGTTGAAAATCGTCCGCACCGTTGCGCGCCCCGCGATGTTGATCCGAAAAGATGATGTAGCGGTCAGAGGTGAGATCCAGCACGCGCGTGTTTCCGGCGGCCAGGGCGCGTGCCAGGGCTGCGTCCAACGCTTTGTAAATCCGTGTGATGTAGCTTTGTGCCTCTGCGTTATGGTTTGCTTGTGTCATTCTGCTCTATTCCGGTTTTATGCATCAGAAGGTTTTTCCTCCTTCCTGTCGACCAACACCACACTTAACGCATCGCGTTCCGGTTCGCCGGGGACGAATTCGTTGGTCATATAAATCGCGTCGAAGTTGCAGCTCAGTTCGCACTGCCCGCAATAGGCGCAGCGTTCGGGGTGATGGATCAGCCGAAAGGTGTTGCGCCCGTTGCGCTCCAATTCCAACGCGAAAGCCGGGCAATCGCGCGCGCATATACCGCACCCACGACAATTTTCTGCGCGGATGACGACCCGTCCACGGTAGCCTTCGGGCAGTTCGGCGGGACCGAAGGGATATTTTACCGTGCCTGGACCTTGTTTGAGGGCGCGCCAGATCTGCGGGAGTAAATAGGTTAATGAACGTAAGGGAGAGGCCATCTCATCCTCCAATCCACGTGGCGACCAGAATCTGCAACAGCGCCAGGGGTGCTAAAACGCGCCAGCCTAGGGTTGCCAGTTGGTCGATGCGCAACCGGGCATACAACGCACTGGCCGTGGAGAGCAGCAATAGGATTCCCAGCGACTTGATGCTGAAACTCAGGAGCGCCGGTATGGTTCCGAACACACTGCTCTGTCCCAGGAAGAGATTGACCAACAGGAAAATCCCCGCGACGGTTTGCATATCCATGGCGAGGTGCCATAGCGCCAGTTTGCGCCCGCTGAACTCGGTGAGCGATCCGGCGACAACCTCCGATTTGGCCTTGGGGATATCCAGCGGATCGCGTTTGAGCTTTCCGATCAGGCCGATGATTGCCAGCGCAAATCCAAGCGGTTGCATCAACGCGATCCAGATCGTCTGGCTTTGATAGTCCACGATGTGGGCAATCGACCACGAGCCACTGAGGATCGCCGGCCCGGCCAGCGCCATCAAGAACGGAACTTCGTAGGAAAAGTACTGCAACAGCGCGCGATTGCCGCCAAGCACGCTGTACACCCCCACCGAAATCCACCCGGCCAAAAAATAGGCCAGCGCCGGGATGCTGAACAAGAACATCACCACGATTAGGTCACCCTCGAAGGAGGCGACGGAGACGTTGCCGAATGGGATATACAACCCCGCCGTCAACACCGCGGCCAGCGAGAACATCGGCAGCGCGGCAGCGGTCAAGGGGTTGACGCCGGTTGGGAGGATGTCCTCTTTAGCCAACAGCTTGATCAAATCGGCCACCGGCTGGTACCACGGCGGCCCCACGCGCCCCTGGAACCGTGCAATCATGCGCCGGTCCACCCAGTCGAAGAACAGGGCGCACACCAGCAAAAACAAAAATCCCGGAAAAATCAATAGTTTAAATAACATTTTCTGCCATTTCGTGATTTGTGATTGGTAATCGGTAACTGGTAATCGGTAATCACAGTCACCAGTTACTCGTTACTCGTTACTAATTACCAGTTACCCACTTATCGGTCCGCGCACGCGATGCACAAATCCACGCCGGAGAGCACCACCGAAACGTCTGCCATCGAGATGTTCTGGAGTTGGTCGGGCAGGGTGATGAGGTTGGTGAGGGTGGGGGTGCGCACTTTGACCCGCGCGGGCTTGTCGCTGCCGTTGCTGCGGATGTAGTAGATGACTTCGCCGCGCGGTGCTTCGGCGCGACTGACGACTTCGCCGGGCGGAACACGGCGTTTGGCACGGACCGACGCCGGTCCGTCGGGAAGGTTAGTGAGGATTTGGCGACAGAGATGCATACTCTCTACTGTTTCCAAGGTCCGCACCATTGTGCGTGCCCACACATCCCCCTCGAAGCGCACGGGGACTCTGAACTTGAGTTGATCGTAAGGAGGATAAGGCGCATCGCGGCGCATGTCCACGTCTAGCCCAGAAGCGCGGGCTACCGGGCCGACCACACAATAGCGCCGGATTTGCTCCAGACTAAGGGCGCCGATATTGCGCGTGCGTGCTTGAAAGCTGCGCTCATTTTCGACCACGCCGAGTAGCGCCTCGATTTGCGGTTCCAGCAAATCAAGCTGCCGCAAGATCATGTCGTGGTGTTCCGGCGTCAGATCGATACGCACGCCACCGATGACGTTCACCGCGTGGGAGACGCGCCCGCCCGAAAGGTCTTCCATAATGTCCAGCACGATCTCGCGGTCGCGCCAGGCGTACATAAAGATCGTGTCGAAGCCGATGTTGCGCGCTTGCACGCCGAGCCACAGCATATGACTGTGAATCCGCTCCAATTCACACAGCAGGGCGCGCAGGTATAATCCGCGCGGAGGCACTTCTAATCCCAGCAGCGCTTCGACGCCCTGGCAGAAGGTTGTGGTGTGAACGTGCGAGCAAATGCCGCAAACGCGCTCGAAGAGGTGGACGGCCTGCACGTAGGTCCGCTCCTGGCTCAGCCGTTCAATGCCACGGTGTACGTATCCGAGACGCATCGCGCTCTCGATCACGTGCTCGCCTTCCAGTGTTAACGAGAACGCCACCGGCTCTTTCAGCAGCGGATGCTGTGGTCCAATGGGAACGGTGATTCTCGACATAGTGTCTCCTTGTCTTTACAGCTCAGACTACAAAAGTCTCACGAGTTGCCTGGTTGCGCGCATATCTGCGCTGAACAATAGATCTGCAAGACGCAGCACGTGCTTAGACTTTTGTAGTCTTCATTGGCTATCCCGGCGCAGTGGATAACGGACGGATCCGCCGCCATCTTCCCAGTCATCCGGCAAAAACATTGGGCTGGGCGTCTCCAGGCCCTCAAACGTGACGCCCAACATTTCCTGCACCTCCCGCTCGTAGAACGCTGCGCCGGGAATCAGATCGGTCAGCGTGGGCATAGACAGGCCGTCGTAGGGCAGCAGCGTGCTCAAGGTGATGCCGTAGCCGCTCCAGAAATGGTAGAGCAGGCGTACCCCGTCCCCCACATCGTCCCCGGTGATGGTTGACAGGTGATAGACGTCGAATTTGTCCATCAGCACTTCAATGACCGGGCGGACTTTTTCCGGTGCAAGGATGAGAAAGGTGTCGTCGATCGGTTTGCCTTCCACCGTAAACTGCTCGTCAGGAAAGGCGATTTGCAGCGTGGCAAAGATTTCTTCGAATAGGTAGATTTGGGTCAATAAGCGGCTCATTTGATCTTCTCCAACAGGCGCGCAAGACCGTTGATGATGGCTTCCGGGCGGCAGGGACAGCCGAAGACGTACATATCCACCGGCAACACCTGATCGACGCCGCCCACGATATTGTATCCGCCCCGGAAGATGCCGCCCGAACAACCGCAACTTCCCATCGCGACCACCCACTTGGGCGCGGGCATTTGCTCGTAGATGCGCAGCAAGCGGTCGCGCGATTGGCGCGTCACCGGACCGGAGCAGAGCAGGATATCGGCGTGTCGTGGCGACGCTTCCTTAAGGATGCCGAGTCGTTCTACATCGTAGCGCGGCGTGAGCAGGTCGAACAGCTCGATGTCGCAGCCGTTGCATCCACCGCTGTTGAAGTGCAAAATCCACGGCGATTTGCGCCGTGCCCACTGCACAACCCGGTGCGTGAGGGATGCCAGGGGAGAAGCCCCTGCTCCCGAACCCGTCCCCGGAGGCGGGTATTGCGATGCCCGGTTTTCGTTCATTCTTCCTCCTCCCCGGTCAAAACGAAGACGCTGATGCCCACGCCAGCCAGATAGAGCAACGCCAACCGGTGCGATGAAATGAAGCGTGGCAGCGTCGAGAGGACCAGCGCAGCGACGTGTAAGATGCCGAAAAGCAGCGCCAGCCGGAAAAATGCGTGATACGGCAGGACGCTCGGCGCCGGCAGCGGATCCTCCCCACCGGTGTACGGCAAATGTTTATTGACCGAATGTTCGCCCTTCGCCGCCAACGCGCCGCCGATGCGATATAGGCCATAGGCCAGCGCCAGAAAGACGAGCAGCGCCGTCGGAGGGCTTGACCAAAAATTCTCCATAGCTATTTTACCTCGAATACCAACCCTTGCGAGGGTTAAAACGTGAGTACGCGCCCTGCCCATTGCCACAGCGGACCGGGAAAGATGCCGATCCCGATCACCAAAATGGCGAGGACCATCAACGAGACGATCATCCAGCCGGAAACTTTGACGGGGGACGGTGTGTTCTCCGTAGGCAGGGGCGAGAAAAGCATGGCTAGAATTGGCAGGTAGTAACCGAGCGAAAGCAGTGTGTTCAACAGGAAAACCACAATGCCGGCGTACACCCACACATCGCCTGCATACCATACCTGGGTCAGGATGAACCATTTGCCGGTGAAGCCCGCCAAAGGCGGAATCCCGATCAGGCCCATGATGGCGATGCTGAGCGTGATAGCCACCAGTGGCAAGCGCCGGAACGTGCCGCGTAGTTGCTCGATCAGCGTGGTGTGGTCGTAGAAGTGGCAGACACCCTTGCTCAGAAAGGCCAGCCCCTTCATCACCGCGTGGGCCGCCAGCAAGAAAAACCCGGCCTGCACGGCCTCCGGCAACCCGTAACGCAATCCCACACCGACGCTGAACATCACGTAGCCCAATTGCGCCAGCGAGGAAAAGGCCAGCAGGCGTTTGGTGTGCGTCTGCATCAACGCCATTCCGTTGCCCAGGAGCATGTTGAACAACGCGCAGACCATCAATCCCAGGCCCAGGTCCCGCGCCGGAAAGCCCAATTCCAGGGTGAGTTTGAGCAGGATGTAGAACGGCCCGACGATGCCGGAAAGAAGTGCGCTGACGCTGCTCGGTGCGCGCCCATACGCATCGGGTTGCCACGTGTGCAGCGGCACAATTGCGCTTTTGATCCCCAATCCTACCCAGATACAGGCCAATCCCGCGCGCGCCCATACGCCCGGCGCAGTGATGGGCTGTGGTAGCGTCAACGCGCCGGTTTCACGGTAGATTAACGCGATTCCCATCAACAGGGTCAAGGTGCCGACGGTGCCCATAATCAGGTACTTGAAGCCGGCTTCGATGGACGTGTCGGTACGACGGCGGAAGGCGACCAGAACATAGGCGGCGATGCTCATGAGTTCGGTGAACATGTACAGGTTGAACAAATCCCGCGTCATCACCATACCGAGCAGTCCGGTGACCATGAGCAGCAGCAGCGGGTAATAGGTCGGGTAGCGATGGTCAAGCGCCAGGTAACGACCGGAGTACACCGCCACACACAAGCCCATCGCCAGCGCGATGCCGCCGATAAACACAGCGCCGGCGTCGGCTTGCAGAACGACGTTGCCCATTCCACTTTCGACCGCCATCGCGTCGCCCCACGTGGGCGCAGCGCTGCCGGGCGCGCGCGCCAGCGCCAGCAATGCCCCAAGCGCCGCCGCGAAGACGGTTGCCGTCAAGATCGCCAACCACTCGTTGCGCGATGTGACCAGGCGCGCAATGAGGTAAAGTGCAAATGCCCCGCTGGCCAGGATGGCGAGGGGGAGGACAACACCGATGCCGGAGATCACCAGTGCCCTCCGAGCAGCAAAGGCAGTTCATGCGCCACCCAGTCGAAGAGCGGAGCCGGGAAGAGGCCTTCGATGATGGCCAGCGCAGCTAGCAGCACCGTCGGCGCGACCATCGCCAGGGGCTTTTTGACGCGTTGCGGCGGCCCGTCGGGTGTTTCTGTGGGATCCTTGCCGAGGAAGATGCGACTGCCAAACCAAAGTGCGTAGGCCACCGTGAGCAGCGACCCGAAGATGGTGATGACCGACAGCGTAAGGTAGGGCGTCTCCAATCCGCCCGCGAAGATCATCCACTCGCTATCGAAGACGCATAGCGGCGGCACGGCGATGATCGCCATAATGCCGATGGCAGCGCAGGCCGTCGTGACCGGCATCCGGCGCGCCAGCCCGCCTACCTCGTCGATGTTGCGTTTGCCGGTCACGTAGACGACCAGGCCGACGACCATGAAGAGCAATGCCTTGACGATGGCGTGGTAGATGACGTGCAGCGTCGCTCCAGCAATGCCGTTGTAGGTCAGGGTGCCCATCCCGTACAGAATGTACCCCATCTGGCTGACACTGGAGTAGGCGATGATGCGTTTGATGTCGCGTTCGGCCAGGGCCATCAGCGCGCCGTAGATTTCGGAGAGGATGCCCATGATCATCATCGGGACGGCAAACGGCCGCATCTGTTCGATGGTGAAGATGCTCATGGGGAAACGCAGGATGCCGTAAGCGCCCATGCTCAGCATCGCTGCCGCCAGCATAATCGTCACCGGCATCGGCGCGACGGTGTGCGCGTCGGGTAACCAGATGTGCAGCGGGAAGATCGCCATTTTGACGCAGAAGCCGAGGATAAAGAGCGTGATGACCGTCGTCACCATTTGTGGTGCGAGGGTGACGCCGTCGCGGAGCGCACTGAAGCGACCGGTGCCGGTGGCGTTGTAGAGGACGACCAGGGACACCAACACTGCCAGCGATCCCAGATGGGTGAAGATGAAGTATTTGAGTGCCACCGTGCGCAGCGGTGGCCCGCTGCTGCTGGCATGCCCCCACACGAGGATCAGCGCACACGAGGCGATCAACATCAATTCCCAGAAGGTGTAGAAGAGGACCATATCGTCGGCTAATGTTGTTCCGGCCATTCCTACGGCAAACAGCAGCAGCAGCCCATAAAAATAGGAAGCGCGGGTATCGTTCACTTCGCTGCCCCAGGCGTAGATGATCGCCAGCAGCGTCACCGCGCCTTCCGTAATGGCGAAGGGCAGTGTCAACCAGTCGATGTGCAAGTCGAACGCGATCCCTGCCGCAGGCACCCAACTCAGGGCGATGGTGGGGACTTCCCCACGCCGGAGCGCCGGAATCAACGCGAACATCGCCGCCAGCGAGAGTGCCGCCGCGCCGTCAGCCAGCCAGCGAGCCACGGGCTGCAAGCGCCGGGGGAAGACGAAGAGCGCAATCACCGTCACGAAAGGGGCGCCCACGATGAGAAATAATGCAATTGTTTCTAAAGCCATATCTTCACCATCCTTGCCATATCAGCATCGCTACGATCAGCAGCAGCACGACGAAAACCCATTGCAGGTTGGCACGCAGCCGTCCCGTGTGCCGGTCTTGGATCCAGCGGTTGAATGTGAGCACCCCTTTCGCGGTGCCGCGTAAAGTGCCTTCCAGTCCGCGATGTTCCACCACACGGTGGAGCAGCGCCGCGCTATCGGTCACGGCGCGGGGCGTGCGCGCGATCACCCGTTCGAGCAGCCCGGCCTCAAGCAAGCTGTGGACGCTTTTTGCGAATTTGAGCACGACGTCCGGTATCCCCGTGATGGCCCGTTCCAGCAGGCCCACCTCGAGCCACGTACGCAGACCTCCCGCCAGCTTACCGAGCGTGCGCTCCAGCGATGTCGTTTTCTGGCGTAGAGGGGCGGGTTCTTGGGGGATGGCGGTCTGGTTGCTCAATGCGCCCAGCGCCGCTTTCAGATAGCGTCCGCCCATCAAGATAACGATGGCGGTGAGGAGCATCACGGCGGGCCAGGGAATCAGCACGGCGCGTGTCATTTCCCATAAAACCGGCAGTGCCGGCTGGAGTACCCCTGCCTGTATCAGACTTCGGGTTAAGGTGATCTTGACGTAGGCGGTTTGCGCCAATTGCCATACCAGATACACGTTGAACCCGGTGAGCGCCACGCCGCTTATGCCGATGAGCGCGCCTGCCATCTGCCGCCGGCGCGACGCTTGTTCCTGAAACACGTTGCTGCCCCACAGAAACAGCAGGCGCAGCGGCGTCATCACCAGCAGAAGCGTTGCGATCAGCCCTTGCAGCCCCTCGGCGGCGAGACAGAGCGCCAGCCCACCTTGCGCCGCGTTGAGATAGACCAACGCCGGGCGCAGGTCGCGCCTCAGCAGGGCGAGCACCGTGACCAGCGTCATCCCGCCGAGGCTCGGCCACAAGACCCAGGCCCTCAGCACCGGATGTTGTGACAGCAACGGCGTGATGCGGTAGAGCAGATACAGCCCCAGGTTGGGCATCACCGTCGCGTAGGTCCAGCCGTGCGAGGCAGAATCGAACTGCTCGCCAACCTGCTGCCAGCTCTCGAAGGGCCACGCGCCGATTTTGACCCACACGGCCAGCACAAATCCGATAATGACCCAGGCGAGCCGCGGTCCGCTCAATGCTGCGCCGGATTCCAGGGCAGGGCCGATGTCGAGCGTCCCGGCGGCGTTCATCAGGATGAGCATGGCGATCAGGAAGCCGGTGTCGCCTACGCGCAGTACCAGGTAGACGAACTTAGTCAGGCGCGGGCCGGTGTCCCTGGCGAGGATGAGTAGCGGGACCAGAGCGATGCACACGCCCGCGATTTCGAGCGCCACGTAGCGCCCCAGAAAGTGCCCGGAGAGGAACGCCGTGTTCGCTGCCGCCAGCGTCAACAGCAGCAGGCCGGAGGATGAGGTGCGGGGGGAGGGGAGACGGCAGACAGGGCGCGAAGATTCGCGCGACGGTAGACAGGAAATCAGCAGTGCCAGGAACGCGCTGGCGGTTGTTGCCAGAGTTGCATATAGCCCAGTAGTACCGAGGGAGAACGTCATAGGGCCGGCATTGGGTAGCCAGGTGAGCTGGAAGGGCACGACCTGTTCGCCGTTGAGGGCGAGCGCGGCAGCGCATATCGTTGCCAGGCCGGTCACGGCTAAGGCGACGTGTCGCCCCGCGATGCGCCGTTTTGGTGTGGATGGCGTGAACAACAGCACGCCGAGAAGCGCGCCGCCGCTCAGCAGCGGAACGAGGATCAGACCAGTAAGCCACACACCTGACATGGGTTAACCTCGCAGCCGGTTGAGGTCGTCGACGTCGCCGGAGGGATAGTGCCGGAACACGTTCACGATCAGCGCCAGCGCAACCGCAATCACGACGGCTTCCACAATCAAGGCCGAAATCACCATCGACTGCGCGAATTGCACATCCTGGTGCATTCGCCCGGCCTGAATCAGTCCGAGGGTCACGCCCTGGAGCATGATTTTAAGCCCCACAACCTGTTTGATGGCGCTGCGTTGCAACAGCAGCCCTCCCAATCCAATAAAGAAGAGCAACATACTCACTGTGGTGTTGATGGTATCAATCCATGGTGATGTCATAATCTGTCTTTATCCTTCTCCATCTAGCCTTTCGAAGGGAATCGAATCTTCGAAGGGGGGATTTGCTGCGCGCGGTTCATCGTGCTTCGGCAGCACTGCCGCAACGCCCAAAGCGCCGACGAAAATCAACGTCACCTGCACCAGTAAATCGAGGCTACGCTGTTCCCAGAACCACTCGCGGAAGACATTGCTGGCGGCGGTGGAAGTTGCGTCTTCGGCCGATACGTGGAAATACCACCCCACCAGCATACCGGCGATCAGCAAAACGACGATGATACCTATTTGAAAGGCGCGCTCACGGCTCATCGGCTTGTTTCTCCATAGAAGCCGTGAGGCTGATGGCAACGATGAACAAAACGCTGATCAAGCCCGCGCCCACGCTCAACTCGAACCCGCCTGCGTAGGGCGCGTCGAGCATGAAGTATAACATCGCCAGGGCCGCACTGCCCATGCCAAGTGCCACGGCTGCACGGACCAGATTCTTCGCCGCAAGAGCGACGATGGCGCTGGCAATGAGGATGAGAACCAATAAGGTGTAACCAATTAGAGCCATTGATACATCCGTAGGCGCTATGATGACAGAGGGTCATCGAGGGGAAAAGCATAGTTCCGGGCCAGGCCGGTAGACTGGCAGCTTAACTGGGTTAAGGACTGAAAGCTAAATAACTTTCCATTGGCGATGCTTTTTACACTCGCTTTCAGTTTGAATTAGGACAGTTATTTAGTACCCATTCCTAAGCGCAAGTGGTTGGCGGCCGTTGGCCCACCTCGAGAGCCTCTAGAACAGGGTGTGACCGGTTGAATTCTTGCAAGCATACAAGAGAGGGTGGTCAGACCCCTTTTAGTTTCAGTTCAGTCGGGTTGGGTAGCGGTCGTCGTTGTTATCTTGATGGTATTCTTAACCGAGATGGTGTATCTTTTGCACCTCCGTGACGATGGATTCAACCTTACGGCGCACGCGCGTGTGCGTTAAATCATCGATCTCAGGGCCTGCGTGATCCCGCAACCATTGGCCGCCGTAGTGGGCGCGGTAGCCCGGCGGCAGTTCGTCGGGGAAGGTTTGCCCCGACATCACGCCGAACGCCAGCGTCCAAGAACGCGGCACGACATCGAGATTGTAGCCACCGCCACCGAGCGCGAGCCAGCGCGGGGACAGTGCGTCGAATGCCTCATAGAGCGCCGTCTGTCCGGCGGTGGTCAATGCCAGGTGCGCTAGCGGATCTTGGTGGTGGGTATCCGTGCCCAATTGGGACACCACCACATCGGCTGCAAAACGCTTCAACAATGGCGGTACAATCTGGTTGAATGCCCACAAGTATGTCTCATCGTCGGTGTAGGGCGGTAACGGCACGTTGACGGCGTATCCCTCGCCATCGCCGAAGCCGGCATCGGTCACGAAACCGGTGCCAGGGAACAGTGTGTGGCCATCCTGGTGCAGCGAAATCGTCAGCACACGGTCGGTGTCGTAGAATAAAGCCTCCACTCCATCGCCGTGATGCACGTCTACATCTACGTAGGCGACGCGCAACCCCTGATCTACCATCCACTGGATGGCGACCGCGGGATCGTTGAACACGCAAAAGCCGGAGGCGTAGCTTGCCATCGCGTGATGCAGCCCGCCACCATAGCTGAAGGCGACGTCGCATTCGTCGTCGACCAGCATCCGCGCGCCGGTAAGCGAGCTGCCGGCCTTCAACCTCTCCGTTTCATACATTTCTGGAAAGATAGGATTGTCGCCGGGGCCGAAGCCGTACCGCATCGGCTGGATATACTCACGGGTTTCCGTCCACCTACCACCCTCGCTCAAGATACGTACCACCTCAACGTAGTTTCGTGAGTGAACAAGGGTCAGTTCATCCTCTGTCGCGGGCTGTGGCGCGATCACCTGCACATTGGGTGCAGCAAACGCGCCATATTCCTCCAATAACTCAAACGTGCGCCGCAGACGCTCCGGCTTAAGGGGGTGTTGTTTGCCGTGTCCGTGTTCCCAGAGGGCCGGCGTCGAGAGAAAAACAGCACGTCTAGTAGGTCTATCACTGGAATTCAAGGCGCTCTCCTTTTTGCGACGATCGTATAAGGAGTATAGACTGAGGTGCGATGGATGTCAACTTGATTTTTGACCTGTTCCTTGATGAACACGCATTGGTTTTAGTTATCGTAGACAGTATAATGGTTTTGACACGTTGTTGCTGCATTATCCTGGCTGGCGTGCGTTACGGTTATCATAAGTAAAACAGAGAGTAGAGGAAGCCATGAAAAACAAGGTGATGGCGTGTGCAGAAATCTTGATCGTTTATGCGGTTATGCGCCTGCTGGGATGGGCTATCCGCTCCACCGGGGTGGTGGATGCTGAGGTCCAACTTCTCGGCTGGTCGTACATCGGTGGGCTGCTCCAGATGGGCGTCCCGCTGGCCGTCATCTGGCTGACCCGGCGGCGGTGGGCCGACTATGGCGTGACTCTGACGGGGTGGCAGAACAACCTGGACATCGGGATCAAGGCGTACCTCGTGCGGATGATCCCTCTTGGGCTGGGAATAGGCGGTGCGGCGCTGCTCAAGCTCGACTATCGCACGCTGCCCGGCGGGGCGGTCGTGGCGCTGACTGAAATCGCAGGTATTGCGCTGATGGTGTGGGTGCTGCGCCGTCAATCGGAGGAGAAAGCGCGAGCTTCGGTGCGCAGCAATTTGATCGTGATGGCGGCGCTGCTGCTTCTGCCCATCCTGGTCGCGCTGGCGATGCCTCGTCTGACGCTGATCGTCGTTTCCACAGTGGTCTGGCAGTTTGTCTTTTCGGGCTTTGGCGAGGAGATTTTCCTGCGTGGTTACGTGCAGGGGCGGCTCAATCAGGCGTTTGGCCGTCCGTGGATGGTTTTCGGTATACCGTGTGGGCCGGGGCTGGTCATTGCTTCGCTGCTGTTTGGATTGCTCCATGCGTTCAATACTTATGATCCTTCTGCCGGTGCGGCCACGCTTGCGTGGGGTTGGGCGCTCTTTACCGTTTTTGGCGGCCTTTTCTTCGGTCTGATCCGCGAAAAGACGGGGAGCCTGCTCGGTTGCGGTATCGCCCACGGCTTGCCCGATGCTGTCGGCGAGGCGCTGGCGAAGACTATGGGGTGGGCATTGTGACATATATTCTTTGATTGGAGACCCCATCTCCGCACGGCGACGTAACGCGTTGGAACCAAAGGTGCATTGGAAGCGTCATGAATGTGGAGGTGAAAAATGAAGATGAAAATCTTGTTATTCTTATGTCTTGCCGTGGCGTTGACGCTGCCACTTACGTTTACCGCCTGTGGAGTGGGGGGAGCCGCCAGCAGCGTCGCCTCCCTCGAAGGCGAATGGACGTTGCTAACGCTCAATGGTGTGCCCCTGCTGCCGGGGTCGACGATCACTGCGACGTTCGAGGATGGGCAAGTCAGTGGTCACAGCGGGTGCAATAGCTATGGCGGACCGTATACATCGACCGGGAGCAGGCTTCGCTTCGGTATGGTCGCGATGACGATGATGGATTGCCTGGACGAAGACGTGATGGCGCAAGAGCAGGCTTACGCCGAGGCGCTGTCGAACGTGGCGAAATTCCGCCTGGAGGGCGACCGCCTGGAACTGCTGGATAAATCCGGCACCGCCATTCTCGTCTACGCGCGCCAGGAGACCTTCACAGGCGATCCGGCGGCATTGATCGGTACGGAGTGGCAGCTTCTAACATTGGATGGCAGCCCGCTAGATGAAACATTGTCCTTCACCCTTGCTTTTGCGGAAAACCGCTACAGCGGTCTGGCCGGATGTCGCCATTTTGGGGGCGAATACCAGGCGGGTGATGGCGAAATCAATTTTCCGATGATGGCGATGATCGAGGAAACATGCCCGGATGCGGATGAGGCGTATTGGACGCTGGAAGGCCGCTTCACCGATGCGGTAGGGCGGGCGCGTCACTGGCGCATTGTGGACGACCGGCTCGAACTCCGCACGCTGCCCGGCGCGGTGCTCGTCTTCGTGCCGTACACGTCGATGCCAGAAGTGACGTTGGAGGGCACGGCCTGGTCGCTGACCGCCTTCATCGAGGGGGAAACCGCGACTTCGCTCCTCGCCGACACAGAGATCACACTCGCGTTCGAAGACGGGCAGGTGACGGGGTCGGCAGGATGCAATAGCTACTTCGGATCGTACACGCTGGAACGTGGAGAACTGCACATCGGCCCGGTCGCCATCACCGAGATGTACTGTATGACGCCGGAAGGCGTGATGGAGCAGGAAACCCGCTTTACTGACATCCTGACCAGCGTCACGCTTTTTGAATGGGACGCCGATCAGTTGACACTGAAAACGGCGAATGGGCTCGGGTTGGTGTTTACGGCGTCATAAGCTGGAACCAGACTTTGGCTGAATGTGGCCGCCCCGCAGATCTTTTGCGGGGCGGTTTTGTGCACATGGACTTTTTATCTTTCTTTACTACCTGGCCATGTGACCAGTTTTTCAGAATAATGGGTGATATCCTATACTTTCCTCTTGACAATACTGTGTGATATATGGTATAATGCGATCAACAGTGAAGGAGGATATACAGTATGAGCGATATAACACAGAACCTGATCTCAGAACTGCGACGCGGTACACTGGTGCTCAGCGTACTCAGCCAGCTCGAAGAGCGGGCCTATGGCTACGCGCTCAAAGAGCGTTTGACCGAGCGCGGGGTCGACATCGACCAGGGCACGCTCTATCCGCTGCTACGGCGGCTGGAAGAGCAGGGCTTGCTGCAAAGCGAATGGTCGCTGACCGAATCGCGCCCGCGTCGCTACTATCAACTCAATGCCACAGGGCAAACGGTGTTGGATACACTCACGCAGGAATGGCAATCACTGGTCGATGCAATGCATCAGCTACTACAAGAAAAGGAGGAAAAGTAAGATGGAACTGATTGATCGTTATGTTTACCAAGTAGGGCGGCGGTTACCAGAGCGTATGCGCGCCGACGTGGAACGGGAACTGCACTCGCTGTTGATTGACGCGCTGGAAGAGCGCACCGGACG
>JBNGDO010000043.1:23361-24617 GCA_049975385.1 Anaerolineae bacterium
ACCGCATCGGCGGTGCGTTCTACGACGGGACCTGGCATTCGACGCCGTCCTTCCTCTCGGCAGCTTTCTTCTCGATCTACTTGCCGTTGTTCGTGGCGCGTTGGGGATTGACGATTGGCCTGAACCTCGTGTTGCTGCGGCAAGGGCGCTGGCAACTCGGCACCCGTGTCGCCGATGTGCTCTTTCACTGCCTGGATATCTACATTCTGGGGCGCCTGATCAACGGCCCTTCGGTCGTCAACCCGGAGGCGATCCAGACCATATTCCTTGCCGCGCCAGGAGCGGCTGACGTCTTGAACAAGTTGCTGACAAACGGATTGCGAATTGGTTTTTTGATCGCTTTGCTGGTGACCGTCTTTGAGGTTGTGCTCAGAGTGTACCGCTTGGTCCGCGATTACAAGTTGTGGCTTGTGATCAAGCCCAAGCCCGCGAATTGATTGACTGCTCTACGGATAACTGCGAATACACGAATGGCATACTCGCCATTCGTGTATTCGTGTATAATTCCTGGTTGACCAACGTCAAACACACAACAGGATACGCGCTCGTGGGAAAGACAACTAAAAACGCTTTTTGGATTTTGTGGGCAGGACAGTCCGTCTCGTTACTCGGCACGGGCATGACGCGTTTCGCCGTGCTGATTTGGGCTTTTCAGGAGAAAGGCACCGCTACCGCCTCGGCGCTGCTTGGCTTTTTTAGCTGCATCACCTTCGTCATCGCCAGTCCCTTTTCCGGCGTGCTGGTAGATCGCTGGGACCGACGCAAGGTGATGGCGTTTGCCGACCTCGGCGCTGGGTGTATGACCGCGCTGTTGCTCGCGCTCTACGCAGTGGGACGTTTGCAGGTCTGGCATCTCTACCTTGCGGAGAGCGTAACCGGGATGTTGGAAGCCTTTCAGGGGCCGGCGTTTTCGGCGTCGGTCAGTCTGGTGGTGACCACAGAGGACTACACGCGGGCAAACGGCCTTCTCGGCCTGGGGAAATCGGCGGCGCGCATCTTCGCCCCCGCGCTCGCCGGCCTGTTGATGCCGCTGGGCGGCCTCGGTTGGGTGATGGCGGCGGATCTGGGCACGCTGCTGCTGGCGCTGCTGGGACTGTTGGTCATCCGCATCCCCACACCGCCGCGCAGCGCCGAAGGGCATCTGGCGGCAGGCGGTTTTGGCCGCGAACTGCGCTTTGGTTTCCAGTATCTCGCTCGCCGTCCCGGACTGCGCAATCTGCTATCGACCTTCTTCCTGGTCAATTTGTTCGGCACGC
>JBNGDO010000043.1:24627-33160 GCA_049975385.1 Anaerolineae bacterium
CTCACCTACTTCGCCGTCCTCTCCCCGATGATCCTGGCACGCACCGGCGGCGATGAGTTCGGCCTGGGCGTGGTGCGCACGCTGATGGGGGTGGGGGGCGTGGTCGGGGGCGTGCTGGTCAGCTTTTGGGGACGCACCCGACATAAGGTGAAGACTTACCTGATCAGCACACTGTTGTCCTTCCTGATTTGCGATTTCTTGACCGCGGTCAGCCGTTCGGTGACGGGGTGGTCCATCGCGGGTTTTCTCGCCGAGTTGAGTATCCCTTTCATCGTCAGCCCGTACTTTGCCTTGTGGCAGGAACTTGTCCCGCCCGATGTGCAGGGCCGCGTCTTTTCCACACGCGAGATGGTGCAGGTGACGTCGCAGCCTTTTGGATATTTGGCCGGGGGGCTGTTGGCCGACAAGGTATTCGAGCCAGCATTACAAGCCGGCGGCGTGCTGGCGGGTTCGGTCGGACGGTTGGTGGGGACGGGACCGGGCGCAGGTATGGCCGCGATGTTCCTCTGCACCAGCCTTTTGGGTGGCCTTACCGGACTGCTGGGCCTTTTGTCGCCGTCTATCCGTCGCCTGGATCACGACTGAGCGAGCTGTGTGCTCCACACTTTTCATCCTGCCATAAGTGTGTTACAATTTAGTATAGCTTTATCAAGTTAAAATCTATCCGAAAATTCGTCGTTGACGCACCAAAAACACTCGCAAGCATAATTTTTGGATAGAGTCTTAATCAGAAAAGAGGTAATTTTGAATACAACAGTTTCCCCAACTACAGACGGGGCAGAAAATACTTTAGCCGATGTTTCCCTAAACCAGTTATCCGAACCGCTGCGTGCTGCGGCGGCCCGTGCGGGTTGGACACAATTGATGCCGGTGCAGGCGCGGGCTATCCCCTACTTGCTCGCCGGTCGTGGAATGATGATCCAGGCGCGTACCGGGAGCGGCAAAACCGGCGCTTATCTGCTGCCGATGTTGGAACGCCTCGACCCGGCACGTGATGAATGCCAGGCACTCGTCCTCACACCAACGCGCGAGTTGGCCCGACAGGTAAGGCAAGAAGCAGAGCTGCTGTGCAGCCCAGCCGGATTGCGTACCGTGGCGGTGTATGGCGGCGTCGGATATGGCCCGCAGATCGATGCGCTGCGCAAGGGTGCGCACATTGTTGTGGGCACGCCCGGGCGCGTCCTCGATCACTTGCTCAGGCGTACCTTCACGCTGAAGCATTTGAAGATGCTCGTCTTCGATGAAGCGGATCGCATGTTGTCGATGGGGTTCTATCCCGATATGCGTGAGGTGCAGGGGTACTTGCCGAAGCGCGACATCCATACGTGTATGTTTTCGGCGACGTTCCCCCCTTCCGTAAAGCGCACTGCGCGCCAGTTTATCCAGGAGCCGGAGTTCCTGACGTTGAGCAGCGATCACGTTCACGTCACCGACACGGAGCACGTCTACTATACGCTGCCCGATATGGAAAAGGATCGCGGATTGGTGCGGTTGATCGAGATCGAGAATCCCAGTTCGGCGATCATCTTCTGCAACACGAAGATGCGCGTGCATTACGTGACCGTTGTGTTGCAGCGCTTTGGCTACGACGCTGATGAGATCAGCTCGGATTTGTCGCAGAAGAACCGCGAGCGGGTGTTGGGGCGCGTGCGTCAGGGCAATCTGCGCTTTCTGGTGGCAACCGACGTTGCGTCGCGTGGCATTGATATTCCCGAACTCTCCCACGTGATTTTGTATGAATTGCCTGAGGATGTTGAGGGGTACATCCACCGTGCCGGGCGGACGGGACGCGCGGGTGCGGCTGGTGTTGCGATTTCACTGGTGGGGTTGACCGAGCAGCTTATGATCAAGCGCATTATGCAGCATTACAGCATCGATATGGAGGAGCGTGAAATGCCGACGGATGAAGATGTAGCCGAGGTGGTGGCAGAACGGTTGACGGCTTTGCTCGAAGCGCGCTTGCGCTCTCGTGACAAGTTGAAGACAGAGCGCAGCCAGCGTTTTATTCCTCTCGCGCGCAGTCTGGCGGAGGATGAGGATGGGCTGGAAATCATCACGATGCTGCTGGATGATGATTACCAGCGAATGCTTCACGCGCCTGTCCCGCAGCCGTCTGATGATACGAAGTCGAAGAACGCGCCTGCGGCAAGGTCTAAGAAAAAGTCATCGCGCAGTCGACGAGGCCGCTCACGCCGCCGGAGCTGATACTTCGCAAAGAAGAAACCGCGAATCCACACGAATGAGAAAGAATTCGTGTGGATTCGTGAAGATTAGTGGTTGATTTTCCCTACCGGTGCAACGTAGATGGCGAATTCCTCCTTGCCATCCACGCCGAGCAGTGCATCCAGTAGCTCCTGATTGTATGCACCGATGGCGCATGTTCCCGCGCCGATGGCGGTGCTCGCCAGGTAGAGGTTCTGGCAGACGTGTCCCGCGTCCAGGGCGATGATCTTTGGCGAGATAAAACTGTAACGCCACTCCGTGCGGTATGGGATCACTGTCCACATGAAAATTACCGCGCCCGTCCCGATGAAGCTCTGCCCGTTGCACGCTGCGCCGACCTCACGTGGCAGCGCTGGATCTGAGCGCAAGCCGCACAGTTTGTGATCCAGCGAGAGATAGCGATACAGTCCTGGTTCAACCCCTACCACCCGGTTGATGAGCAGATACGTCTCAAAAGGATGGCGTGCTCCCGCCGAAGGCACGGTGCGCCGTGCCGCAATCCCGCCGCGCCATACCTCGTGGACACCCTGTGTAGCCCACAGCAGAAACGACAGCTCCTCTAGCGAAAGCGCCGCATCATTGAATCTGCGGTGGCTTTGGCGTTGATTGATCGCGTCGAGTAGCGGCATGGTACCGACGGTCAGGTCGGCGGGGGCGACCAGGTCGATCAATTGTGCGTCCTCAGGATAAGGCTTTTGCAGCGGTGGCGCGGGGAGTCGCTTCTGCTGGTCGGTCTGCATCTCGCCGAACTTTTCCCATTGGTCGCTTTTCAAAAACTTGCGATATGTTTCAATAGATAGTTCCGTGGCTTTCATTGTGCCTCCTGGAATGTGGTGAACAGAGATCGGGTATTAGGGCGTGATTCGGAGTCTCTAAATCTTTTAATCCCTAATCCTCAAGGGATCGGGCAGTGCGAGCACGCAGTTTACGGGCCTGGCTTTGTAGTTTCTGAAAGTACTCGGACTCGGTGATCTGCGCGACCTGGCGCTCTTTCCTCTCCTGATCGACGGCGACGCGCAGTTCCTGGATCTCGGCGCGCAGCTTTTGCTCGCGGATGTAGGCCGCCAATGCCAGCGCTGCCAACTTCGATAGCGATTCCACGACTTTTTGCAGTTCGACGCTGAATGTAATCACGCTGTTGGTCTTGGGAGTGCGCGCGTTGATGAGTTGCAATACGCCCAATAACTCGCCACTCTCGTTTTGTAGCGGGACGGTCAAGAAGGACTGCGAGCGATAGCCGGTTTGCTGGTCGAAAGCTTTGGTGCCGGAGAAATCGAAGCCCTCAGCGTGATAGGCGTCGGGGATGTTGACCGTCTTGTGTGTGAGTGCTGCGTGCACGGCGACGTTGTGATGGTTGGGTATGCCGGTCACTGGATCGTACAAGGGCAGTGGCGCAAAGGCGATTGGCTCGCCGCGCGCGCCACCGAGGGCGATGTGTAACGAGTCGTTGTGCATGATGACGAACTGCAGGTGCTCGTCGGCAGTATGCAGATAGAGCGTCCCACCGTCGGCGTTGCAGAGGGCTTTAGCCTCCAATAGAATCCGTTCCAGCAGTTGTTCGAAGCGTTTCTCAGTTACGTTGATGCTTGGCTTCACAACACGGGTAGAACCTGCGTCGTCGTTTACTCTGGACATTCTTTCAGCACAGCGCCGGCTGAAATGGGATCAAAGCCTTCCGGCCATAAGGTTTCTTCGTTGTACGTCGCGCCGCGCAGACGGCTCCATGTGAGGCTGGTGTCCTCCAAATTGGCGCCGGAGAGATCGGTGTACGCCAGGTTTGCGCCGCGCAGTTCGGTTCCTACCATTTGCGCGCCCTTCAGGCACGCGCCCAACAGATTGGCGGTGCCCATAAAAGCCCATTCCAGGTGGGCATTGGTGAAGTCGGCTTCCTTTAAGTTAGCGCCGGCTAATTTTGCGCCAACCAGATGAGCGTCACGCAGGTTGGCCTTTAGGAGATTGGCTCGAGCCAGGTGCGCAGCAACCAGGAACACTTTTTTCATATGCGCCTCGTTGAGCTGTGCCTCGCCCAGGTGCGCCCATTCCAGGTGCGCGTGTTCCAGATGTGCACCTTCCATATGTGTGCCCGCCAGGTGCGCTTCGACCAGGAATGCGCCGTTGAGCCATACCTCCCGCAAATTGGCGTCGGACAGGAAGAAGACCGCCGGCCCCTGGGTGATGAGGCCCGATTCGTACAGAAATTGCAGTACCTGCCCCTTGCTTGAGCCGTCTTCGCCGAGACCGTGGAGTACGGCTAACGTCTGCTCGCGGGCAATGCCGCGCACTTCGCTGGCGGCGTGGGCATTCCGCAACCCTTGATAGACCAGCAGATCGCTCATCCGCGTGAAATAGGCATCCAAAAGCGCTTGCTTGTCCTTTGCCGTTATCCGTGACGTTGATGTTCCCGGCAGCCCACATAAATCGTGGAAGGAGGCGCCGGTCGAGAGGCGGCTGAGGCGCTCGCAGCTTTCGAGGATCCGCGCGCGGCTGTCTTCGAGAGACGGCGTCGAGCCGTGTTCCAGCGTTTGCGCCAGGTTCTCGTTGAGGCGGTGTTGTAGGATACGCGCTTCATAAATCCGCGGGTGATCCCTACCCAACGTGCTGACGAGCTTTTGCATTCCTAGTCGATAGTGGTAAAAATATCCCTGTTCCATTTTAACCAACTTCCCTCATTGGGTATAATATGTGTATGAATGATGTGCACACACTGGTGTGTATGCCAGCTTGTTTTTCCTATGTCGTTGGTCATCTCTTGTCGTTGGTTATCTCTAGTATAGCGCAGTGTTGCAAAGAGGTCAAAGCGTGAAAATCACTTATAATCGTGATGTTTTTGCAATTCTTCATTCTGAGTGGAAAGCCCTCAGCGATTAGCTGTCAGCCGTCAGCTATGGCGTCAGTTCGGTATTTTGGTGTCACGCTGCTGCTTTATCCTGGTGCTGTGATTACAATTGAGGAACGGGAATGAAATAGGAGGAAGATGGAGGACGGATTACAGATTATCGGTTTAGGGATGTGCACATTGGATGTGTTGATCCGGAGCAAGAATTTGCCGACATGGGAGGGGGGGACGCGGATCAACGCATTTGGTTTTGATGGTGGTGGGCCGGTGGGTACGGCGATGGTGGCCGCAGCTAGATTGGGCGCGCGCGTGGGCTTCATCGGCACCGCCGGCAACGATGCCCCCGCCGAGTTTAAACTGCGCTCGATGCGTGAGTGCGGCATCGATTTGAGCCGCATGGTCTACCGCGAGGCCCCAGAAGATCAGGTGGTCGTCGTCAACATCCATGCGGAGACGGGCGAGCGTATTTTTTCGGGGGTGCAGCGGTGGGGCGAGGAGCAGATCTGCCCGGAGGAACTGGACCGCGATTACGTCACCTCGGCGGATTACCTGCACCTCGATGGTTTTCACAATGCGGCGGCGATCCAGGCGGCGCAGTGGATGCGGGCCGCGGGCAAGACGGTGGTGCTGGACGGCCACAAGACGGATGGCCTGGTGCGCGAGCACCTGCGCCGGTTGATCCCACACGTCGATGTCCTCATCAGCGGATCGGGCTTTGCGCGCGGGCTGACCGGCATCGACGATATCTATGAGGCCGGTGCGTCCATCCTGGCGTTGGGGCCGCGCCTCTTCGCGCAGACAGAGGGCATCGATGGTAGTTACACGATCACGGCAGAGGAGCGATTCCACACCCCCGCCTTCCCCGTGAACGTCATCGATACGACCGGCGCGGGGGATGTTTTCCACGGCGCGTATATCGTTGGTCTGCTGCGCGGGTGGTCGTTGCGGCAAAACGCGCTCTTTTCGACGGCTGTGTCGGCGCTCAAATGTACCCAACTCGGCGGGCGTGCTGGGATTCCAAGTTTCGATGCGGTGATGGCGTTCTTGCAGGAACGCGGAGTCGCTATAGAATAAGACTCTATCCGAAGATTGTATCCGCGAATATTCCTGGTATGTCAACGATACATTTTGGGATGGATTTTAACAGGCAACCTATTTCACACAAGGAGATCAGATCATTTATGCCACTCGTTTCAATACTTCCACACCTCAAACAGGCACAGCAACGCCATTATGCGCTGCCGCTCTTCGACACGGTCGATATGTACAGCACCGACGCAATGTTCGCCGCCTTGGAGGAGAAAAAGGCCCCGGCGATGATCGCTATTTACGCGGGGGCGCTCGACCGGCCCAACGCACGGGCATTTGCCGCGTACATTCGTACCCGCGCGGAGGCGTCGACCGTGCCGGTCTCGTTGATGTTGGATCACGGCGGCAGCTTCGAACACTGTATGAAAGCCATCTCCCTGGGTTTCACCGACGTGATGTACGATGGCTCCAAGCTGCCGTTTGAGGAGAACGTCGCCAACACACGTCTTGTCGTACGTGCGGCGCACGCGATCGGCCTGGCCGTCGAAGCGGAGTTGGGCCACGTGGGTTCAGGTAGTGAGTACCAAGACTTCGGCGCGCAGCGCAAGGGCTTCACGGACCCCGATGACGTGGAGCGCTTCGTGGCGGAGACCGGCGTGGATATCCTGGCGGTGGCTATCGGCACCGCGCATGGCCTGTACGCCGGAGAGCCGCAACTCGACCTCGATCTGCTCCGCGAAATCCGCTCGCGGGTGGATATTCCGCTCTCGCTGCACGGCGGCTCCGGCTGTTCCGACCAGCAGTTCCGCGACGCCATTGCCGCGGGCATCGCCAAAGTCAACGTGGCGACCGATCTCTTTGTTACCACCGCCCGCCGCCTCATCGAAGCGGGCCGCGCTGAGGACAATATGCACTACTTCGCCTTCGGCAAAATCGCCGTCGATTCGTTCATCGAACGCTGCGGTCATTACCTGGACGTTTTCGGCGCAACAGGAAATGGGTGAGTGGGGATTGGGGATTAGGGATTGGTGATTAATCTTCCAGTTCCAACATCCAACATCCAACATCCAACATCAAATATCAAACATCAAACATCTAGCAATCAGTGACCAGTGACGAGTTCAAGGAGACTCATATCAATGAAATTCAACAATCGTGAAGACATGATCCAACTGACGCCGCTCTGGACGGGGGAACGCTTCCCCGATGGTCGCCCGCGCGTGCCGGATGACATCCTGCGTCGCATGCAGCGCGTCGTGACCGAAGAGGCCTGGTCTGTGCTGTGGCAGCACGGCTATCATTTCCAGTTTGAAGGCAACTGGACTCGCCTGCATCCTGACAGGGTGCTCGTCGGTCGCGCGGTGACGGGCGTCTTCGTCCCGCATCGCCCGGACCTGCACGATTATCTGATGGACTACGGTCACGAGGTCGAAGGCCGCATCGGCGCGATGAACTCCTGGGTCATCGAAACCCTGGTCGAAGATGACGTGATCGTCATCGACTTGTTCGGCAAGGTCTACGATGGGACGTATTCCGGCGCGAACCTCTCCACGGCTATCGCCACGCGCACCAAGCGCGGGCAGGTCATTCACGGTGGCATCCGCGACGCGCAGCAGATCTACGAAATCGACGATTTTGCCACGTTCTGCCGGGGCTTCGATCCCACGCCGATCCGCAACGTCACCATGGTGGGGATGAACGTTCCCTGTCGCATCGGCGCGGCGACCTGTATGCCCGGTGACGTCGTCCTGGGCACGATGACGGGTATCCTCTTCATCCCGCCGCATCTAGCCGAAGAGGTGGTCGAGCACTCCGAGCGCACGCACATGCGCGAGCGGTTTAGCCACCAACGGCTGCGCGAAGGCGTCTACAATTCCAGCCAGATGGATACCAGATGGACGGAGGCGATCGTGGCCGATTTTGAGGAATGGCGCAAAATGCACAGTATAGATGATATCGATTGGGACAAGAAAGGCCCGGAGCAATCCGACGAGGGTGGTACGCTACTTGGTTAGTTGCAGTTGAGTTGGGGTGGGGGCTTGGGGTCGGGTATGCCCGCCCCTAAGCCCCTACTTTCTCCCTTTTTTAGTGTTTTGAAGGAGGAACAGAAGATGAATGGTTATACCGGGAAAATTCTAAAAGTCGATTTGACTACCGGCGCGCTGGACGTCGAACAGCCGCCGGAGTCCTTCTACCGGCGCTATCTGGGCGGGAATGGCTTCATCGGCTATTACTTGCTCAATGAAATGCCCGCCGACGTGGATCCGCTTGGCCCGGACAATCTGCTGATCTTCGCCGCCGGGCCGATGACGGGTGTGCCGATTGCCGGTTCCGGGCGCAGCGCGGTGGGCGGCAAATCGCCGCTGACCGGCGGCTACGGTGAATCCGACGTGGGCGGCTTCTTTGGCGCGGAGATGCGGCGCGCGGGCTTCGATGCGATTGTCG
>JBNGDO010000044.1:0-3576 GCA_049975385.1 Anaerolineae bacterium
CCACTACCGACCGCCTCGGGGCAGAAAAAACCGGTAGCAGTTCGGCGGGCTAACTTAATACTAGACGGAATCCGTATTTCCCTGTCAATACGTTATACTAGACGGATTCCGTATAATATATGCGTTCCCTTTAAAAAACGGCATTTTGCCGTATAATACTTCCGTAAACAGCTGAATTCTGGAACTCGATCGTGGTGCTTTTTACTTTACTTATGATATGTGCATTTCGGCGAAATGTCAATTGTTTTAGCGAGGTGCGATATGACCAAACCACCCAAAAAACTCCTTGACCAGGTGCGGGACGCGATCCGTCGTAAACATTACTCCATTCGCACGGAACAGAGCTATGTGGACTGGATCCGGCGCTTCATTCTCTATCACAACAAACGCCATCCCCGTGATATGGGGCCATCGGACGTCGAAGCATTTTTGACCTATCTTGCCGTAGAACAAAATGTCGCGGCCTCGACCCAGAACCAGGCGCTCAGCGCGCTCAAGTTTTTGTATCGTGACGTGCTGCACCAACCCCTGCAAGGCCCCATCACCCCGGAGAGTGCCAAACGCCCCCAGCGCTTGCCGACGGTGCTCACCCGTGAGGAAGTGCACCGGGTACTGGCGCACTTAAGCGGTACGCACCTGCTGATGGCGCAATTGCTCTACGGCAGCGGCTTGCGTCTGATGGAGTGTCTGCGACTGCGGGTCAAAGATGTGGACTTTGCCCAGAAACAGATTCTCGTCCGGGATGGTAAAGGGCAAAAAGGCCGCGTGACGATGTTGCCGCAATCACTCGTCGAGGCGCTGCGAGCACACCTGGTGGGTGTCCAACAGCAACACAAATCTGATCTCGCCATAGACTGTGGCTGTGTTTACCTGCCCGATGCCCTGGAACGCAAGTACCCCAATGCCTGCACCGAGTGGCTATGGCAATATGTCTTCCCCGCCTCGCGCTTATCGGTCGATCCCCGCACGGGGGTGACGCGGCGCCATCATGCCAGCGAAAGTACGCTGCAAAAAAACGTGCGGCGTGCCGCGCAAGCCGCTGGCATCCCTAAGCGTGTTTCTCCGCACACCTTCCGCCATTCCTTCGCGACGCATTTGCTTGAAGCCGGTTACGATATTCGTACCGTCCAGGAACTCCTCGGGCACAAAGATGTCAAGACCACGATGATATATACCCACGTTCTCAACCGTGGCGGGCTGGCCGTCCGCAGCCCGCTGGATGAGGCGTAACAAAGGATTTGATGACCCGCCGCAAACGCATCCCCCAGATGGGGCGCCTGGGCCTGTTCGTCCTGGTTCTGCTCCTCATCGAATTCCTCGATGAGTTCGTCTACGGCGCGCGCGAGGCCGCGTGGCCGATGATCCGCACCGATCTGGGTCTGACCTACGCGCAGATCGGCATGCTGCTCGGCGTGCCCGGCATCGTCAGCAGCATCGTCGAGCCGTTCCTCGGCATCCTCGGCGACGCGTGGAAGCGCCGCGCGCTGATCCTCGGCGGCGGCGTGGTCTTCAGCCTGGCGCTGCTGCTCACCGGCCTCAGCCAGGGATTTCCGCTGCTGCTGCTGTCGTTCGTTCTCTTCTATCCGGCCTCCGGTGCGTTTGTCAGCCTTTCGCAGGCCACGTTGATGGACGTCGATCCCGCCCGGCACGAGCACAATATGGCCCGCTGGACGTTTGCCGGATCGCTCGGCGTGGTCGCGGGACCGCTGGCATTAAGTGCGGCGGTGGCGCTGGGGATAGGGGGGCGTGTTAGCCCCTGGCGCGCGTTGTTCATCGGATTTGCGGGACTCGCGCTGCTTTTGCTCATCGTTGTGTGGCGCTTCCGCTTCGATAACGGGTGCGATGAAAGCGAAGGGGCGGGCCTCAAAGCAACTTTTGCCGGCGTGTGGCGCGCGTTACGGCGCGGTGACGTGCTTCGCTGGCTGACCTTGTTGCAGTTCTCCGATCTGATGCTCGATGTGCTCCTCGGCTATCTGGCCCTCTACTTCAGTGGACGTGGTCGGCGTGACACCTGCGCGGGCGGCGACGGCGGTAGCCGTCTGGACCGGGGTGGGGCTGCTCGGCGATTTACTGCTCATCCCGCTGCTGGAACGTGTGCCGGGCCTGCGTTACCTGCGCGTCAGTACGGTTGTGGAACTGGGGCTGTTCGTCGCCTTCCTGCTGTTGCCCGCGTTTTGGGCGAAGTTGGTCCTGCTGGGCCTGTTGGGACTCTTCAACGCCGGCTGGTATTCCATTCTCAAAGCGCAGCTCTATTCGTCGATGCCGGGGCAGAGCGGCACGGTGATGGCGGTGGACAACGTCTTTGGCTTCGCCGGCGCGCTGATCCCGTTGGGGCTGGGGCTGGTCGCCGAGCGCTTCGGCCTGCAAGCGACGATGTGGCTGCTGCTCCTCGGACCTGTCGCATTGCTCATCGGTGTGCCCGCCCGCAATAACAAGCGATAGACCTGTCAGGTTTTTTCGAAACCTGACAGGTCTCATTCGCTCATTCGTTCCACATTCGTTGTCGGCTCTGGCGTTTCCGCTGAAATGGGCTAAAATTCATTTGCTGATTTTGTGATTTGACTATCAGACTACAAGACTAAGGACTACAGGACTATTTTCTCAGGAGGAACTATGTCGAAATCCAGAAAACGCACAACATCCAAGAAGCGTTCGAGCACGGCGCGGAAGCGTCCGGCTGCATCGTCTGCATCTAAGAAGCCGGCCGGTAAAAACGGCGCGCCTGCCCAAACCCAGCGATTATGGTGGATCGTGGGCGTCGTGGGAATTGTCGTTGTGCTGATCCTCATTCTGACGCTGATTCTAAACCAGGGCAAGAGCGCGACGCCGGAGGCGACGCCCGAGCCGACCGCGGTTGCCGAAACGTCCTCGTCCGCCAATCCCGATATGCCGACAAATCCGGTCTCGCGGAACGGGATGTACGCGGCAGCGCCAGCCATGACGATCGATCCAACGAAGCAGTACATCGCCACCATTGAGACGGAGAAAGGCAATATTGTGGCGGAATTGTACGCCGACAAAGCGCCCCTTACGGTCAACAACTTCGTCTTTCTCGCGCGCGAAGGTTACTACGACAACACGACCTTCCACCGGGTGATTGAGGATTTCATGGCGCAAGCGGGCGATCCCTCTGGTACCGGTATGGGCGGGCCGGGCTACCAGTTCGCCGACGAATTTGATGCAGACCTGACCTTCGACGGCCCCGGCATCTTGGCGATGGCGAATGCCGGAGCGAATACCAACGGCAGCCAATTCTTTATCACCTTCGCGGCGACGCCGTGGTTGAATGGACATCACACCATTTTCGGCAAGGTCACCGAGGGCATGGATGTGCTGTTCTCGGTTAACCTGCGCGATCCCCAGACGGCGACCACGCCCGGCGATCTCATCGAGACCATTCGCATCGAGGAGCGCTAATCCGATGAAGGGATCAGCTTTGTGGCGACGCGTGTTGGTGGCCGTCTTCTTCGTGACGTTGGTAACGAGTTGCACGACGGAGGAGACAACGCCCGATGCCGTGGCGCCTACCGCAACGCGGTCGCCTGCAACCCAAACGCCACCCACGGCGACCTCTAC
>JBNGDO010000044.1:3676-33144 GCA_049975385.1 Anaerolineae bacterium
CGCCTACCGCAACGCGGTCGCCTGCAACCCAAACGCCACCCACGGCGACCTCTACCTCTACGCCTCCCGAACCGACAACCTCTGCATCAGCAGAGGCCTCCGCATCTGCGGAGGTCGTCATCGCGGACTCCGAATCGTTCCTGGGGCTAGCCGGTGCGCCGTACGACGACGGCGCGACAGCCGTGCAATTTCCCGGCCCTGCCGGAACCCGTTGGTTCCCCGCGTTGGGCGCGGAGGATGCGCCGGTCATCGTGATGGAGTTTAGCGAGATCTTCTGTGGGCACTGCCGCGCGTTCAACACCGAAAGTCTGGGAGGCATTCTCGAGGATTACGTGGCGACGGGAAAAGTGCGCTACGTCGTCCATTTGATGGCTTTCAACCGCGCCGAGTCGCAAGAATACCTGGCGGCCGCAATGTGTGCCGCCGAACAGGGACGTTATTTTGTCTATGAGCACGCCGTCTTTGCTGCGATCGGCGCCGGGGACTTCGACCTTGACGCAGCGGCTCGAGAAATCGACCTGAATGTGGCACAGTTTGCCGCTTGTAGAGAAGAAGAGCGTTACGTCGATGCGGCCCTCGAGGCATCAGCGGTCGCCTTCGAGAGAGGAATCACCGGGACGCCCACGTTCTTCGTCAACGGAGAGCCAGTTGTGGGCAATGACCCGGGCAAGATTCGCCAGCTTATTGAAGAAGCATTAAACGGTCCCACCGAATTCACAGAACAAGGAGCGATACCTATGCCGAACAATCCAGCAGATCGTAACGATATGTACACCGCGCCACCGGCGATGATTATCGATCCTACGAAGCAGTACACCGCCACCATTGAGACGGAGAAGGGCGACATTGTCGCCGAGCTGTACGCCGGCAAAGTCCCCAACACCGTCAATAACTTCGTCTTCCTCGCGCGCGAGGGCTTCTACGACAACACGACCTTCCACCGCGTCATCGAGAACTTTATGGCTCAGGCGGGCGACCCCACCGGGACCGGGCGCGGCGGGCCTGGCTACCGCTTCGCCGACGAATTCGACGCGACCCTCAAACACGATGGCCCCGGTGTGCTGTCGATGGCGAATGCCGGCGCGAACACCAACGGCAGCCAATTCTTCATTACATTCGCGGCGACGCCGTGGTTGGATGGACGCCACGCCGTCTTCGGGAAAGTGATCGAAGGGCTGGATGTGTTGTCGTCGATCGGCATCCGCGATCCTCAGACAGCGACCACGCCCGGCGATCTCATCGAGACCATTCGTATAGAGGAAAAATAGGCGGCGACCGCCTGACGGGTATGTGATGAGTTCTCTTCCTGATTTTTCCCTTCAGGCAACGCGTGCCAAATTGGCAGAGCCCGAAGGGGATCTCACCCATTGGTTCGAGCGCCTGCTGTACTATCAGCCCGCGCTGCTGCTGTATTTGCGTGACTTGATGGAGGTCGTCAGCGCCTACATACCCATGGTCGTCGCTGCGCCAATGCTCGAGGCACCGGCATCCGGCCCGATCGGGCTGTCGCTCGAAGGGACGGTCATGTTCGCCGATATCGACGGGTTCACGCCGCTGGCGGAACGCTTTTCGCAGGCCGATTCGGATCAGGGCGCCGAGCAGTTGACCGACCTGGTGGATCGTTTCCTCGAGATTCTGATCCGCATCACGGCCCAATATGGCGGTGACCTGCAGAAGTTCGGCGGCGACGCGGGGATGGTCCTGTTCCAGGGAGAGCAACACGCGCTGCGTGCCGTGGCCGCATCGCTCGAATTTCAGGCGGCGATGCAGGCCGAAATGGGCGAGGTGGAAACGCCGTTCGGGCGTTTCCCGCTGCGCGTCGCCATCGGCCTGGGCAGTGGCCGGATGCTCGGCTTGGGACTGGGCGATAGCGCCGGGCGCGAGTTGCTGCCCGTCGGCCAGCCTTTGGCGACGATGGGCCGCGCGCAATCCGCCGCGCCGCCCGCCGAGACGGTGCTCGACGCCAGCACCTTCAGCGCCTGCGAGGGGCAGGTGGATTGTGTGCCGCTCGGCGATGACGAAACTGCGAGCAGTTTATATCAGGTGCTGGCCTTGCGCGAAACACCGTCCGCTCACGGCTTGCTGGCGCGCCAGCCGATGGCGCTGCCGCAGCCTCCACGGTTGGAAGAAAAAGACCTGTTGGTGTGGTTCCTCTCCCGCCTGGACGCGCTGACCCCCTACCTGGCCCCCAGCTTGCTGGAACGATTGGTCGCCGCGCCCACACTCGACCGCATCCGTATGTGGAGCGAGCGCCGTTGGGTAACGGTGATGATGCTCGCCGTGACCGGGTTGCCCGATCTGCTGCCCTATTGGGGTGACCACGAAAAAGTACAGCAGGCCATCGCGGAGCCAAATACGATCTTCATCCAGATTCGCGACGCCATCCAGCGCTACGACGGCATCGTCAACAAGATCGCCGTGGCGCCGAGCGGGGCTTACATCATGGCCCTCTTCGGCGCGCCGCACGCGCACGAAGACGATCCCTTGCGGGCCGTTCTCGCTGCCCTCGAATTGCAGGAAATGTTCGAGGGGACGCTCAACCTCGGCATCAACACGGGCTACGTCTTTGCCGGGGATGTGGGGACGGCGCGCCGCCGCGAGTATACGGTCATGGGCGACGAGGTGAACCTGGCCGCTCGCCTGATGTCCAAGTGCAGCCCCGGTGAGATCTGGCTGGGGCCGAACACCTCGGCCCATCCCTCGGTGACGCGCCGTGTTGCCGGAGAATTCGGCCCACCGGCCCGTTTCAAAGGCAAGACGGAGCCACTGGCTCCCTTCGTCGCGCGTGGATTGCGCCAGGTCTTCCTGGGCGCACCCGCGTCGGATGTCCCTATGGTGGGGCGCGATGAAGAGTTCGCCCAACTCACGCGTGCGTTGGACGCTGTATGGGAAGGTCAATCCCGCGTTGTGCTGGTTCACGGAGGCGCGGGTGTGGGCAAGAGCCGCCTGGTGCAGGAGCTGACCCACCTGGCGGAGAACCGAGGCTTCGCCGTCCACATGGGTGTGACGCCGTCGTATGCCGCGCACCTGCCGTTTGCCGGGTGGGATGCCGCGCTCAACTCGCTCCTGGGATTGGACCCAGCTTCGCCGGAAGCAGGCGAGACGGCGCAAAGGTTAGAGACGCTGACGACGGTGTTGGAGCGCTACGGCATCGCGCCGTGGACGGCCCTGCTCGCGCCACTGGTGGGGTTGACGGCCCCGCCCTCGACGGACGTGCTGGCGCTGCCGCCGACCATGCGCGACATACAGCGCCAATCGATGTTTCTCGAACTGTGGCAGCAGGCCGCACAGGAACAGCCACGCCTGTTGATCCTCGACAATGTGCATTGGATGTCGCCGGCCTCGCTCGACATGCTCGACAGCCTGGTCAACACACCGGTCAACGCGCCGTTATTGCTCGTCGTCACGCATCGTGACGACCCTCCCGTGTTGCGACGCTGGTCGGCCGACGAGCGGGTGGTGGATTTATCCCTCGGCCCGTTGAGCGCTGCGGCGATGGAAACGTTGGTGCAGCGTCTCTTCGAGGATATGCCCTTGCCCGAAACCGTCATCCAGTGGGTGACGGAGCGTAGCAGCGGCCTGCCCCTTTTTGCCACCGAAGCGGTGCGCGCGCTGATCGACTCCGGTGTTTTGCGCCGTCGCGATCATTCCTGGGAGCTGACCGGCTCATTGGAGGATTTTCCGCTGCCGGACATGGTCTACGGCTTGATCCAGAGCCGCATCGACCAGCTCTCGCCGCCCGACCGGCACTTGCTGCGCGCCGCAGCGGCCGTCGGCGATGAGATGATGGTGCCCACACTGGTCGCTGCCTACGGTGAGGAGAGCGATACGGCGGTGCGCCGGCGGATACCACAACTGTCGCCTTTTGGGTTGACGCCGCGTGATACTGCTATGGAATGGCGCGCCATCCCTTGGAAAACTGTCGAATGGCTCATTTTCCGCCAGCCACTGGTCCGCGAAGTCGCTTACCGGGGGCTACCGCACCGGGTTCAGCGGCTCATTCACCAGCGACTCACCGAATATCTCGATTATTATCGCGAGAAAGCCGCTCCAAACTGGCTCACACTGATGGCCTATCACGCCTACGAGGCGCGCATGTGGGAGAAAGCGGTCGAGGTCAACCTGGAACTGGGGCAACGAGCCATGCGTTCGTATCTGGCGGTGCAGGCGCGCCAGGCGCTCGAGCGTGTCTTGGAGGCCGCGGATGCCGGCGGGCTGGCCGTGCCTGATGCGCGCTTTGAGGCGCATCATCTCCTGGGGGATACGCTGATCAGTTTTGCCGATTACGACGCCGCGCTGGAGCACCTGAACGCAGCCCGTGCGATGCTGCCCGGCGAGACGACGGATTCGGACGAAGAAACTGCAAGCCGTCTGGCGCGTCTGGCCGATTTGGACTACCACGAGGCGACGGCACTGGAAGCGCGCGGCGATTACGCCCCCGCGTTGGCCGTGGTCGAGCGTGGGCTGGCGCGCCCTGGCGTCGAGCAGACGTTGGGCGGCGCGCGCCTCTACTTGATCGGCGCTGATCTCTTCCGCCGCCGGCAGGATTACGAGAAGGCGCGTCTCTGGGCGACGCGGGCCATAGCGCTTGCCACGCGCTTCCCCGACCAGGAAGGCCAGCACGTACGCTCGCGGGCGACGTATATGGTCGCGTTGTTGGCGTCTTTACAGCGATTGAAGAGGGCGAGAAAAGATGAAACTCAGGAATAAGGGATTGTGCGCCACCGTATGGCGCGCACTGTTGCTCGTTAGTCTGATGATGATGCTCTCCGGATGTCACCTGCCGGTACCGGATGGCGTAACGCCGGAGGCCTCTTCGCGTTTGATGGCGACGCTGGTGATAGGCTTGGTCGTTGTCGCTGTGTTGCTCATCGCTGCAGTGATCGTGTTTGTCCTGCTCAAACGTCGTCTTCCTGCGGATCGTGTTGAGGCACCGGAAGACACTTCGGTTTCTGAGATGCCAGACATCACGCCTATGGATGCATTGCCGGAGCAGATGTTGTTGGGCCAGGGACGTTACCGGCTGCTCAACGTCTATACGGCTGCGGAGACGCCGGACGAGTCGAACATCTACACAGCGCGCGGCACAACGCCGCTCAGCCGTTGCCCGGAATGTAACGCGCCGATTGTTGGGGAAGATATGCAGTCCTGTGCCCACTGCGGGACCGATTTGCGCGGGATCACATTGATCTATCCGAAGTTTTTAGTGCGGGAAACTGCCGACGCGCAGACATTCGAGACCTCAGCCAAGGTGGCAGCGTTGCGCTTGCGCCATCCCGCATTGATCCTGCCCGAGGACGTTTTTACAGAGACGACGTTTGAACCGGCGCGCCACTACCGCGTCGAACCGGTCTTCAAGCGCGCGCAGGATGTCGCATCCCCGCAACCTGCCGAGAAGGTATTGCGGTGGGGGATCGCGCTGGCACAGGGGATGGCGTATCTGCACCAACATTACGTCACGCTGCAGAAAGTTGACCTTGAACACATCGCCCTCAGCGATAGGATTGCGCGGCACGTGTGCATCGACAATGTTTCTCTGTTGCCACGCGAGCTTCATGATCAGGCTGATGCTCATTTCGCAGAGAATGTTCGCGCGTTAGCGGCGACGTTGCTGGCGCTATTGGGTGCATCAGATGAGGCGCCACTTAGTGGCGCGCCATCGAATGGCACGTCGGCATCCGAAATGCTAGCCGCATTGCTCGAACGGGCGCAGCAGACGGGAAAGACGGCGGACGTGTTCGCGGCGGTGCTCGAGGGTGCTTTGCGCGGCCTGCATGCGCCGGAGAACGTGCACGTGCGGGTTGGGGCTCTCACCGATGTCGGCCGGCTGCGCGAATTGAACGAAGATAGCGTGTTGGTCCTCGATCTCACTGAGCGTTTCGCGGCGTTGGGTTTGCCGGTGGGCGTGTACGCCGTCGCCGATGGGATGGGTGGACATGCTGCGGGTGATGTTGCCAGCCAGTTGACGATCCGGACAATTGAGGAAGCCGTGGATAGCTTGCATCTGGAGGCCGGTGGGAAGTTGCCAGATGTGCGGGCCTGGCTGGAGCAACTCGTGGTGACGGTGAACGAGGCTGTGTATACTCAACGCCGGGCCGCGGGTAACGATATGGGCTGCACGTTGGTGCTTGCGTTGACGATTGGGGGGCAAGCGACCATCGCCAACATCGGTGACAGCCGCGCCTATTGGTTGTCGGCGGATGACGCGAAGCAGATCACGACGGATCACTCGCTCGTTGAACGACTCGTGGCAGCAGGTCACATCACCGCACAAGAGGCGCGCCAGCATCCGCGGCGCAACGTCATCTACCGCGTGGTCGGCGACAAACCCAAGGCGGATTATGATCTTTTCGAGCAGGTACTGGCGCCTGGTGAAGCACTCTTGCTGTGCTCGGACGGATTGAGCGGGATGCTCTCCGATACGCGCATCTGGGCAGTGTGGCAGGCTGCGCCTTCGCCACAGGCGGCTTGTGAACGGCTGGTCGAAGCGGCAAACCAGGCCGGCGGTACCGACAACATTAGCGCCGTCATTGTCCAGGTGGATGCGGTTGGCGCCTCCTAAGCTGCAAATGATACGGATTTCAGGAGAAGAGCGATGAAAAGTACAAAGCGTGTCTTACTCGTTTGTGTTATAAGTGGGCTGTTGTTGTTCGTCACCTTGATGGCACTGCCCAAGGGGGCTCCCGTCTTTGCCCAGGCCCCCAATCTGCCAGAGATAGACGTTTCACCCGGCTATAGCCTGGATGTTGATCCCGACAGCGTGGTGGATTACGTGCACACCATCACCAACACCGGGAACGTGGATGCCATGCTCGACTTTCAGGTTATTGCATCCGAGGGATGGCCCGTGACCTTTTTCAATGCAGCCTATCCAGAGGGGACGACGGTGGGGTTACCGTTGCCGTTGCGTGTGGGCGAGACGATGACGATGGGCATCCGGTTGACCGTGCCTGTCACGGCGAGCGTCGGTGTGGTGAACACCACCACACTCACGGTGACGTTGCTCTTTCAGGGCGAGCGATATAGCGCGGTTGTTGTAGAAGACATTGCCGTCGTCCGGGAGGAAGAACCGCAGTATTTGTACGTCTACCTGCCGCTGGTGATGCGGAACTATTCACCGCTGATGAATGGCGATTTTTCTGATGGCCTGGCAGCGTGGCATTCTTCCGGCATATTGGGCGTGGCGATTGCCCTCGATCCGAGCAATACGAGCAACCCCGTCGCCCGGCTCGGCAATCCAGCCTACGAATGTTGGGATGGTGTCCCGATAGGCGGTGCCGTTATCCAGCAACAGTTTTCTGTGCCACCCGCGCCGGATGGGAAATCCATGCATCTTCTCTTTCGTTACCGCATCTACACGAACGATCGCAATACCGGCTTGACCGATGTTTATGACACCTTCGATGTCCTTGTCAATGGCGTGCTGCGTCTCCGAGATGCCAATCAGACCGATTTCGATGAATGCAATGTGGATCCTTACGATTTAGGCTGGAAAACGGGCGATATCGACCTGGGTGTTGGCGGTAATCAGGTGAACCTATCGCTTGAGGTACACAATCGTTATGACCAATTCTACAACACCTACGTTTATATCGACGATATACGTTTGGTGGAAAGGGACTGACGGCTGTACGGCGGAAGGTGCACTTTTACCAGGATGTGATATAAGAAAGGCACGGCAATGGAGATTCGCCTCGTTCGCATCTGCCAGAATGAAAGTTCTACATAATCGGAGCAGCCATGATTGAAGAAAAGTCGATTCGCCAGAAGGATATTCTCGTTGGTTTAGGAATAGGGCTAGGCGTTTTGCTCTTCGTACTGGTCTCTGTGTTCTTGCTGCTGCGACCCGCGCCTGAAGCAGAGCCTGGCACTCCGGCTGTCACCTTGACTTTTGCCCCCCTGCCTACAGCAACGTGGACGCCGGGTGGGACGGCCTCGCCGGCTGTGCCAACGCCCACGCCGGAAGTGGAAGTGTCGCCCACGCCTACTTCTGTCACGTATTATATAACCTACACTGTCAAAACTGGCGACACGCTTTCCGGAATCGCCTACGATTATGGTATCTCCACGGCTGCGCTGGCAGCGGCAAACGACATAGCTGGGGAGGTTATCTATCCGGATCAGGAGTTACGCATCCCCCTGGATGAGCAGGCGATGGCAGACCTGACGGCAACGCCGACGCCATCTGCCGATGAGGCTAACAAGGTCGTGCACACTGTGAAGGCCGGCGATACGTTGAGCGAGATTGCCAAAAGCTACGAGGTCACCGTGGACGAAATCGTCGCCGCCAATGATTTGGGCTCCGACATCATCTGGGTGGGCCAGGAGTTGACGATTCCGGTACCCCCACCGCCCCCCACGGAGACTCCGACCGCCACGGCCACGCCGACCGCCACCTCCACACCGACGATCACCCCCACGCCGACGTGGGGGCCCACGATTCTGGAGGGCGACCTTGGCCTCGCTTACCCGGAGACAGACGGGCCGCGACGTTTCACGCTGCACTATCGCGCGGGTATGTACGGTGTAGAGGACATCGACACGGTGCAGGCGATGGTCGCCAATGGGATGGAGCACATCGAAGGAACCTTCAGCGCTATGCTTCCTGGCACGTTTGATATCTATGTGGCCGGAACCATATTTGCTGAGCCGGACACGTTGCGCCGTGGGCGTACGTTTCCGGAAGCACGCCAGATTTTCTTCCTCCACGATGGAACGGGAACGCCGGAGGACCAACGGTATACTCTCATACGCGAGTTGACGCATCTCTACGCGTGGCATATGTTCGGGCCGCCTACTTCGACACTGGTGAGCGAGGGCCTGGCCGTCTATTTGGGGACGATGTCAATTGCTGATTCCGATCGTATTCCTTTGGAGAAATTCTGCGCAGCGTACCATCAAGCAGACAAGCTTCCGCGCGTCTCGCGTCCTCTGCGTTTTGAAAACCACATCCTGGATTTGCACAACTACTATGCGACGGGCTGTTTTGTGCAATACTTGGTCGAGACGTATGAGATGGAGAAATTCCGCACACTCTATTCCAGCGGTGATTATGAGGGCATATACGGAGCGTCTTTGGAGACTTTGGAAGAAGATTGGATTGCGGACATTGAGGTCAGCGTTGTGTCTATTCCCTTCGAGGCTGAGGCGTTGGTCAATGCGGTGGCTGCCGTGGGCAGGGCGTACACGACGTTGTTCGCCAACTTCCGCGGTACGGAGGCGCAACTGGCGGCCTATCAAACGTTGGATGCTGCCCGCATCGCCCTGCTCGAAGGCGATCTCGCCACGGTGGACGAAAAATTGGCCGAATTGCGCTGATGCTCTATCGGTACAGCCTACGACTAAGGACTACCCGACTCGGGACTACCAGACTATCGCAAGGGAAGTGACTTATGGAAGACTTAAGCGATCGCACGATCGGTGGCTATCAATTGACGGAAAGGATCGGACGCGGTGGTGCGGCGGTCGTCTATCGCGCGTTCCAAAGCCAATTGGAGCGTTGGGTGGCAGTCAAGGTGCTGCACATCGAGGAGGCTGGTGGGCACCAATTTCTGCGGCGCTTTCGTCGTGAAGCCCACGCCATCGCCAGCCTGCGACATCCGAACATCCTCAATATCTACGATTACGGTGAGGACCAGGGCTATGCCTTCATCGTTATGGAATACGTCGAAGGTGGTTCGTTGCAGGCGCGCCTGGACGATACGCCTCTCGAGGGGACTGAGGCGCTGGCGCTGATTATCCCCGTGGGCGAGGCGTTGGCCTACGCTCATTCCAGAGGCATTGTCCACCGTGACGTGAAGCCTAGCAACATTCTGCTGGCGCGACCGGATTGGCCGCTGCTGGCCGACTTCGGCCTGGTAAAAGTGACCGAGATGGCACAGAAGGGGAACGGTGCGCCATCAATGTCGATGGCGTCACAAAAGCTTGTGGCGTCACAAAAACTGACGGCGCCCGGTTCGGTTCTCGGCACGCCGGCCTATCTAGCCCCGGAACAGGCTACCGGGGAAGAGGTCGATGTGCGCGCCGACATTTATAGCCTGGGTGTGGTTTTGTACGAACTCTTGACCGGCCGGTTGCCCTTTCCGGCACTATCTCCCAGTGCATCTGTGCAGCAGCGGACGCGTGAATCCCCTGTCCCATTACGCACGTACAGTCCGGCTCTCCCGGCGTCTTTGGAGACCGTACTGATGCGCGCCCTGGAACGCGAGCTGACGGCTCGCTATCCTCGCATGGACATTTTCGTCAACGATCTCAAACGCGTGGTGCAATCGCTCAAACAGGCGGCACAGGCCGAACATCCGGTGACGGCCCGTATGGTGACGATGCGCCTCGATGCGCAGGAAGCCATCACCGGCCCACGCCTGTTCATCGCCACATCCGGCGTAGCGCTGTCCATTCCCTTGCAGGAAGAAGTTGTGGTCGGGCGCGCAGATCCGATGTTGCCCCAGCCGCCGGATGTCGATCTCCAACCTTACGGGGGCGGGTCCGCTGGCGTCTCGCGTCATCACGCGCGTTTTTTGTGCCGTCCTGAAGGCTGGTTCCTCGAAGATTTGCAGAGTACCAACGGAACTTACTTGAACGAAGTCCGCCTTTTGCCACATCGCCCCGTGCGGCTCAACTCCGGTGACCTCGTGCGCTTCGGTCAGTTGACGTTGATCTTCGAGGAAGGTTAGCCTTTTGACTTCTGCGTGTGCAACAATGTTTGTTAGAATGAAGCCCACACAAAACGTGGGCTTTTTCGTTTGCGGGCGATTTTTCTAACAGAATTTTTACACAAGACTCGGGGGATGCTGCTTGCATTATTGCACGATAGCGAGTAGAATATTTCTGGATACCATTTTAACCTCAAAAGTATAAGCCGTGAAGGAGCGCACGACGATGAGGCCGGAATTGACTTTCTTTTGCGAATTGGATTCCGCTAACGTGCAGGCGCTTTTCTCTGACCCGCAAATCGTTGAAGAGCTACGCGCTTTGGGCGCGGGTGTGAGCCTCGGATTGCGTGACCTTAGCCCGGAGCGTGCCGAGATCGTGCGATACCTCAATGCCGCCGGTATCCCTGTTGTGGCGTGGCTACTGCTGCCGGAAGTACAGGGCTACTGGTTCAACCTCGATAACGCGCCAGAAGCCATCGCTTTCTACGCGGACTTCCGTGCGTGGACGGCGGCGCACGGTTTGCAGTGGAACGGTGTGGGCTTCGATATCGAGCCGGACATGCGCGAGTTGAAGAAATTGCTCGGTGGAGATCGGCGCGCACTGCTCACGCTCCTGCGCCGTTTTATGGATGCGGAGCGGCTCAGGCGAGCGCAAAGGGATTACGCCGGATTGATCGCGCAGATTCGCGCCGATGGCTATCGCGTCGATGAGTACGCCATCCCCTTCGTCATTGACGAACGGCGGACCGGCTCGCAGTTGGTGCAGCGTCTCCTGGGGTTGGTTGACCTGAACGTGGATCGCGAAGTGTTGATGCTCTACAGTAGCTTCATGCGCCCGTTTGGTCATGGCCTGCTGTGGAGCTACGCACCGGCTGCCAGCTCGGTGGGGGTGGGCAGCACGGGCGGCGGTGTCACCATCGCTGGCGTCGACCAGATCCCGCCGCTGACCTGGGACGAGTTTGCCCGCGACCTGCGCCTGGCCCACGCCTGGAGCGATGACATCCACATCTTCAGCCTGGAAGGTGTGGTTCGCCAGGGATATTTGTCCCGGCTGCTGGCGTTCGACTGGGACGCTCCCGTGACGCCGCCGCTGCGCGAGTTCCGCCAGGTCGAACGCGCGCGCAAAGCCCTGCGCGCCGTCCTGTGGGCCAGCGCCCATCCCGGCACGGTGTTGGTTGGGGCGGTGGTTTTGTTCTGGCTTATGTCCCGCCTGACGCGCAAAAAGGCCTAACAAGTTAAACAGAACCAAGAAGTGGCACAGATGGAATTCGGTCACAGCAAAGACTTGACCACCGGACTACGCGACTAACGACTGCGTGACTTTTTAGGAGGCAGTATGGCACAGCTACCCATAACCCGGATGACGTTATACAAGCACGGCGTGGGTTTCTTCGAGCGCCGGGCCACGTTGAGCGGCGAGGAGGTGGAACTCTCCTTCCGTGTGACGGAGATGAACGATATTCTGAAGAGCCTCACCGCCATCGACTGGGGTGGGGGACAGGTGCTCGGCGTGGATTACGCCACGCCGCAGAGCCGCGAAGAGCGCCTGGCAGGCTGCTCCATCCGCCTGGACGACGATCGCAGCCTGCGAGATTTGCTGGCGTGTTTACGGGGACGGCGCGTCGAGCTATCTCTGGATCAGGGCGAAGTGTTGACGGGCAAGCTGCTCGGTCTCGACGAGCCACCGGAGCGCCATCCGCTGGCTTCGGCGTTGGTCTCGCTGCTGCTCGACGAGGCCGTAGGTGCGGGCGCGACGGTGCGCACGGAGGCGTTGGAGCGCGTGCAGGGCGTGGATATTCTCGACGAGCGCGGTGCGGCGGATTTGCGTTTCTTCCTGCAAACGTCGCTCACGCAGGACGAATACCGCAGCGTGACCGTGCGCATGTCGCCGGGAGAGCACGACCTCTCGGTCAGCTACATCGCGCCCGCGCCCACGTGGCGGGTGAGCTATCGCCTGGTGCTCGATCCAAAGGCGGACGGCGGCCCCACGGGATTGCTCCTGGGTTGGGGCATCTTCGACAACCGGCTGGAGGAGGATTTGCAGGGCATCTCGCTTTCGTTGGTGGCAGGGATGCCGATCTCGTTTGTCTACGATCTCTACACCCCCTTCACGCCGGAGCGCCCGGAGGTGAAGGAAGAGGCACGTGTGGCGGCAGCGCCGGTGGAATTCGAGGGTGCGACTTTGGGCGCAGGCGCTGCGGAGAAGGCAGCGCCAAGGATGATGCGTGCGGCAATGGCCGCGCCTGCTGCGCCGCGCCAGATGCGCAAAATGGCCTCGCGCGAGGCCATAGCCGCGGCCCAGACCGTCACGACGAAGGGCGAGGCGTTGGGCGAACTCTTCCAGTACGTCATCCAGACGCCGGTGACGGTGGGGCGTGGGCAATCGGCAATGGTGCCGGTCGTGTCGACGGATCTGTCGTACCAGAAGGATTTGCTCTACAATGGGCGCAAAATGGCGGCGCACCCCGTGGCCACGCTGCGGATGAAGAATGCGAGCGGTCTCACCCTCGAACGCGGCCCGGTGACGGTCCTCGACGATGGGGAGTACGTGGGCGAGGCAGTGCTGCCGTTCACGGCGGTGGGCGGGCAGGTTGTGGTTCCCTACGCCGTTGAGCTTGGGGCCAAGGTCAGCGAATCCAACGGTTCGAGCCGGGAGATTTACCGGTTGTCCATTAAGGGCAAATACCTGCACTTCGAGGAATGGGATGTTCGCTGGCGTGAGTACCGGGTCTCCAACCAAACCGCGAACCCGTTGACCGTGCTGGTGGAGCATCCGCGTTCGTCGAATTACGATCTTTTCGATACTGCGCCTCCGAAGGAGCACACCGACGATTATCTGCGCTTTGAGGTAGAAACGCCTGCCTGGGGTGAGGCGGTGTTGAAGGTGCAGGAGCGCCGTCTGGTGAGGCGGCATGAGGAGGTGCAAAAACAATCGCACCAGAACTTGCAGCGCTATCTCAAGCAGGGGTTGCTGGATCGCAATGCCTATGACCAGGTCGTCAAGTTGCTGATGCTCTACGACACCATCGCCGACTACGAGAAGCAGTTAAAACAACTTGAGGCCGAGCGGGACAAGATCTACAAAGCGCAGCAGCAGGTGCAGGGCAACATGCAGGCGCTGTCGCAGGTGGGCAAGGAAGGCGCGTTGCGTGCGAAGTATGTCGAGCAGTTGGAGGAGACCGAGACCCAGTTGCGCGAATTGGAAAGACGCGAAGCGGAGTTGAAAGCAGCGATCAAGCAGGTGGAGGACGAGATCGCAGCGCGGATTAAGGCGCTGGCATAGATCAGCGTCGAGCACGTGACGCCAGCCACAACAACCTGGAGGAACATCGATGCCCATTTGTCGAACGTGCAGGGGGGAGTACGATTTGAGCGCGCCGTCACGCCCCGCTTCTGATGAATCTACACGTGATAACGACGCCCCGGACACCGAACCGAGGCTATGCCCGCGTTGCGGAAGCGACGTCACTGCATGGGATCGACTCGATACGACGTTGGCGGATTTTGTCGTTCGGGAGGGAGGCATCCTGGCCTCGCTGCCCGCGGTGGCGGCGATGGTCGTGTGGCTTCTCTGGATTCCCAGAGAAGAATCGGGCAATTACTTTCCAGTCCTGACATTCGTCTGTTTGGGCGTGTGTGCATTGTCGTTCTTCATGATCTATGATGCTCGTTTGTCGTGGTGGGAACGTTTGTGGGCTGAACAGGTTTATCGCACGCCTCGGATCTCACTTGATGTGTGGATAGCGATTACGTCTATCGGTGGATTGTTCTTCTCGCCACTTTGGGTGTTGTATTATACAAGTGTAGGCAGGCCGGCTGATTTTGTGAGCAAAGCGTTCTTTGCCTTCATCTATGTCATGGCCTTCGTTTGTTTGACAGCGGCGATAACATTGGTCGTTGTCAGTGAATATGTCGGCCGTATCGAAAAGTACGCACCGCCTCCCATTTTTGCAAGCACCGAGCGCCTGTTGCAGGTAGTCGTGAATGCGGCAATCTCCGACATTAACTTACCTGATTTGGATGCAAACATCCCAACGAAGTGTGCCAACACCGAAGCGGTTTATGAGGTCTTGCAAACCTTGCGTATTCCCGAGAACGGCGGCATTCACGTGCTGCTCCGCGAGTATAAATGTGTTGAATATCCAGATGTTGATGGGAAAAAACGAAGCAAGATGATGGAAATGCTGTGGCGGATCCGGGCCGATCGTTGGGGACGCGTAGAAGACCTGCGTCCGGGATCGTTGGAGCCATTTAGCGCAGAGAAACGCGCGTTTCGGGAGATCGGACGCTATTCCTATTGAGCGATGTAATGAAAATTGACTTACACGTCCACAGCAGCGAACGTTCGACTTGCGCCCGCTCACGAGAGAAAGAACAGATCCAGGCCGCCATCGCCTGCGGCCTGGACGCGATGGTGTTCACCGATCACGGGCGTCTTGTACCACAAACGCACCTGGATGCCCAGAACCGGAAGTATGCGCCGTTCCGTATCTTCGGCGGAATAGAGATTACCGTCGAAGAGCGGGAGGATGTGCTGGTGTTGGGCGTTCACGATTCGGCCCTCGAATCGCGGATGTGGACCTATCCCGAGCTGCACACCTTCCTGCGGCGTCGCGGCGGGTGGCTGGCGATCGCGCACCCGTTCCGTTACCGCCCGACCATCGACGTCGATCTGGAGCGTTATCCGCCCGACGCACTGGAGGTCTGTTCGATGAACGTGCCACGTGGAGAGCGGGATCGCATCCGTGAGATCGCAGCGCGGCTTGGCATCGAGGTGGTCTGCAACTCCGACGCGCACGTTACGGAATCGCTCGGTGTGGCGTACAATTGCCTGGATGAGATTCCGGCGGATGAAGCCGATTTGGTGCGGCTTTTGCGCAGCGGTGCGTTTACTTGTGTTTGCACAATAACGACGTAGGGTGGAATGCCCCCGCCCTATACGCTCAATCTGATTTTTTGTGCATTGTTGGTATTACTGTAGGATTTGTGTGCAACGCTCAGGCCCGTCCAACAAAAGCTTCAAACGGTTCAAGACATTACGTCCCAAGATGATGTCGTTCCCTGTTTCGTCACCGATCACATCTATAGAAGGCAGACGTAAGGTTTCAAATCCCATATCCACTGTAAACACCATAACGCGGCGCCATTCTCCCCAATGGTTACGGATCCTTACCGTGTCAACCATAGGCGTCCTAATCTGATCTAGTAGTTTCTGCGGAATTAGGGTTCCATCTGCACCTGTATCAACGATTGCTGTAAACGGGCCGAGCGACAATTCCTCTGCTGGGTATCCCAGGTGAACTTCTAACACTGGAATCGCAGGGTAATGGGTGTCAAGATATGGAACGACCATCACTAACTCCGCTCTACACTTGGGCTTCGAAAGACCAGAATTCGTTCTGGCTCTGTTTCAACCCGTCGTAGCAGCACTGGACGACGTCCAAAGCGTTTCCGTACTCGAGCATGGAGGCATTGGAAATCTGTATCATGATCGATCACCTGGCCATGGTGAATAGCGACATATTCTCCCAGGTATTCCTGTGTCAGCGTTGGATGTAGCTTTTGATAGGCTGCAGCTTCGGCCTCAATTTGGTCACGTTCGACTTGACGCAGGTAGGTGTGTATTGCTGTCTCTACTAGCTCGATGACATCTGTTTTTTGTTCATCGGCTGTCTGCTTTAATTGCTCCCATAGTGCAGGTTTTAAAGCTAAGGTTGTCATGATAACTTACCTCTTTGCATGGATTCGCCCTCTAACGAAATAGTATACTTCAACTCCGTTAGAGGGCGAATGGCTGGGCGATTACCGTTTTGGCAGCTCGCAGCTCAACTCCGGTCCCTCCGGGTGCAGCGCCAGGAAAATCTTCTCCGCCGAGAGCGGCAGATCGTTGAACCGGACGCCGGTGGCGGCGTAGAGCGCGTTGGCGATGGCGGGCGCGGTCTGTACCATCACGTGTTCGCCGACGCCGCGCGCGCCCCACGGGCCGTCTTCCAGCGGCGTCTCCACGATGTCGCCGTGGATTTCGCGCGGGGCGTCCACCGCCGTGGCAATCTTGTAATCCACGAAGCTGCCGTTGAGTGGCTTCCCCTGCGCGTCGAAGCGCAAGCCCTCGAAGGCCGAACTCATCCCGTGTACCGCGCCGCCTTCGATCTGTGTCAGCACCAGGTCGGGGTTGATGGCCTTGCCCACGTCGTAGGCGCTGGCGATTTTGAGGATGTCGACTTGCCCGGTTTCGGTGTCCACTTCCAAATCTACCGCCTGCGCGCCGACGGTGTAGTGAACGACGGCGCGTGTTCCCTGGCCTGTCTCCGGATCGAGGCCGGTGACGTAGGTGGGCATGAATTTGCCGCTGCCCACGACCGGCCCGCCCTGCCAGCCCTCGAAGTTCTCGTTGGGCAGGCCGTAGACGACCATGTTTTTCAACGGCTGCTCGCGCTCTGATTTATACGATACGACGACGCCATTCTTGATGTCGAGGTCGGCAGGTTCTTCGTCCCAGTATTGCGCCACGATGTCGAGGATTTTTCCGCGCGCCTCTTCCGCCGCCGCCTTGACGGCGTTCCCCATCGACCAGGTAAGGCGGCTGGCGACGGTCTGCCATTCGTAGGGGCTGTACTTCGTGTCCACTGGGTTTGCGGAGACGCGCACCCACTCGTAGGGCACGCCGAGCGACTCTGCTGCCATCTGTGCCGCCACGGTGAACGCGCCCTGTCCGATCTCCTGCCCGCCCACGTAGACGTTGACCGTAGCGTCCTCATTGAAGCGCACGATGGCGGAACTGCCGGGGTTGGGCGGCATGGCGGGGGCTTTCCACATAATCGCCAGCCCCTTGCCGCGGACTTTGTTCCCAGACCTGATAGGTTTTCCGAAACCTGTCAGGTCTCGTTTCTCCCAACCAATCGCCTGCGTCACCTTATCGATACACGTGACCAGGTCGATTTGTGGCATCGTCATCCCGGTCAGAATCGTGTCGCCGGTACGGACGCAGTTGCGCCGTTTGAAGTCCGCTACATCCATGTCGATTTCCTCGGCCAGCTTGTCCATCACCTGCTCGATGCCCCAGTGGATTTCAGGCATGCCAAAGCCACGCATGGCGCTGCCGATGGGGTGGTTGGTGTAGACACAGTACGAATCGCCCTTGACGTGGGGCACGTCGTAGGGGCCGGTGCAGGAGTAGCCCGCCGCACGCGCGATGTTGACGCCGTAGTCGTTGTACGCGCCGCCGCCAAAGTAGTAGGTGACTTCCATGGCCAGCAGGTTGCCCTCGGCGTCACAGCCGATTTTGAACTTGCCCACCAGGCTCTGGCGGACGTTGGTGGCGACGAATTCCTCCTCGCGGGTCATCCGTACTTTGACCGGATGGCCCTTGACGGCCTGCGCCATCAGTACGACGTTGGCCTCAATCGAGATACCCGCCTTGCCGCCGAACCCGCCGCCGACGTAGGGCGAAATCACGCGGATGTTGCCGTGCGGCACGCCGAGGCTCTGTGAAAGCAGGTCGCGCTGCGCGAAAGGCGACTGCGATGCTGCCCATAGCGTCACTTGTCCGTCCAGATCCCAGCGCGCCACGGCGATGTGCGTTTCGATAGGCGCGTGTTGAATCTGCGGCAGGGTGTATGACTCTTCGACAATCGCCGCGCATTGTGCCCATACTTCGTCTGCAACGCCTTCATCGGAGACATTGCCCTTGCGTAGCTTGAAATGCTCGGAGATGTTCGTCCCCGGCTTCGGGAAGATGAAGTTGACGACCTCGTACGTGCCCAGGTCGGGGTGGATGAGCGGCGCGCCGGGCTGCGCGCCTTCGTAGGGATCGAAGACCGGCTCCAGCAGCTCGTATTCGACCTCCACCAGTTTGGCGGCGGCTTCCGCGATTTCCTCGCTCACCGCGACGACGCCCGCTACCGACTCGCCCACGTAGCGCACGCGATCGTAGGCGAAGATGAAGCGGTCTTTGAGATACAGTCCCAGGTGGGTGGGGTTGTCCTGGCCCGTCACCACGGCCTTAACGCCGGGCAGGGCTAGCGCTTTGCTCGTATCGATCTTCTTAATCAGCGCGTGGGCCACCGGGCTATGGACGATCTTCCCGTGGAGCAGCCCCGGCCCAAAGGCCATATCGTCCACATATTTCGCTGCCCCGGTCACCTTCTCGAACGCATCTACGCGCGGGACGCTTTTTCCGACGGGATTGGGTGTTTGGTTCATCATTCGTCACCTCCTGCCACATCCTGAATCGCGGCGACGATCCGCGTATAGCCGGTGCAGCGGCAAAGATTGCCAACGAGGGCGTGGCGGATTTCGTCTTCGGTAGGATGGGGGTTGTGGTCGAGCAGGGCCTTGGCGGACATCAACATCCCCGGCGTGCAGAAGCCGCACTGGACGGCGTTGTGTTTGATGAAGGCGGTTTGTAGTGGATGCAGGTCACCGTCTTTGCTCAAGCCTTCGACAGTCTCAATTGTCGCGCCGTTGGCTTCTGGCGCGAGCACCTGGCACGAGTTGACGGGTACGCCGTTCATGATGACCGTGCACGCGCCGCACTCGCCGTTCTCGCAGCCGACTTTGGGGCTGGTGATGCCGAGCTGTTCGCGCAGCACTTTGAGTAAGGTGTGATGGGATTGGACAGGGATGGTATAGACATCATCATTGATCGTTAAAGTAATTTCATGGTGCATTTCGGCCTCCTTTACACATGGAGTTGCGGCACAACGGCGCGAATCGCACGCCGTGTGATGTTCACCACCATCATCTGCCGGTACTCCGCGCTGGCGCGGACATCGTCGATGGGGCAGCAGCAGCTATAGGCCGCCGCAGCAGCCTCGTCGATCCGGGCGTCGTCATAGCCGGTGTTGAGAATCGCCTCAGCCTGCGGGGAGCGGATGGGGGTGGGGGACACCGCGCCTAATGCGACGCGCCAACGATAACCGCTATCGTGGGGATAGGCCATCACCGCCACGCCAACAACGGAGAGATCGCCCGCCTTGCGGCGGCTGAGTTTTTCGTAGATGCCGGCGCATCCTTCCGGCGGTTTGGGGATGAGGATACCGACGATAATCTCGCTATTTTTGAGCGCGTTGCGCTTCGGGCCGACGAAAAATTTGTCTACCGGGATCGAACGATCGCCCTCTGGACCTTTGACCAGCACGGACGCTTCCAGCACCAGCAGTGCGGGCGCGGAATCGGCGGCTGGCGAAGCCGTGCCCAGGTTGCCGCCGAGGGTTGCGCGATTGCGTACCTGCTCGTTGCCCATCGCGGCGGCGGCCTGCGCCAGCAGATCCCAGTGCGAGCGCACCAGTTCCGAGCGTGCGATCTCGTTCATTCGCACCGCCGCGCCGACGTAGAGGCATTCGCCGGGCGCGCAGCCGCAGCACGGTTCAAGCCCCTCGACTTTGATGTCGCGCAGACCGGGCAGCCCTTTGATGTCCACGACGACGTCGGGCTTCCATACTCCATCGCGCGTGTGAGGGATGAGATCGGTCGCGCCAGCTAATGGATAGACAGCTTTATCAGATAGAGCGAGCAATTTGAACGCTTCATCAAAATCTTTAGGCTTGTAGTAATCGAATGGTTGCATAACATTTTCTCCTTCAATCTGTTAAGACGGTGAAGGTTGAAAGTTAACCTCAGGTATCGCCATAGCTTCCGACTTTCAACGTACAACTTCTGAAAAACGCAAGGGCACAGAGTTCACAGATTTTCCCCCTCTGTGTTCTCTGTGCCCTCGGTAAAAAAGTTTAGGTCAGGTTGTGTGAATGCGCGACGGAGTCGCGTTTAGATTATATTCCTCGCGGCTCGCCAAGATACAGGACCATGGCTTGCCTTGGGGTTCATACCTAAGATTTATGTCAAGTCCTAATCAACTTCTGGGACTTTGATGCCGAATTTCTCGATGGGGACGAAGATGAAGATGAGGTTAAGCAGGATGCCCGCGACTGCGCCGGTTGCGATGCCCGGCAGGCCGTTGGGGAAGATGCCGATGAAGGCTGATGTGTCGGAGAGTGGAATATTGCCGCTGCCGAGAATCTGCGCGCCAATGGCGATGATGGTGACCAGTGCGCCAACGGCGAGTTGGCGCGGGTCAAAGAGATTGACCTTCTCGGATTGGATCAGGGCAATACCCTGCATCCCAATGACACCAAAGAGATAGATCGCCAGACCGCCGCTTACGGCCAAGGGGATGGTGTTGACGAGAGCTGCCAATGTGCCGATGAAGCCCAATAGGATCGCGATTACACCTGCGGCGATCAGTACCGGGCCGGAATAGTTGCGGGTGATGGCCATTAGGGAGTTGTTCTCGCCGTAGTTGGTGCCCGCCACACCGCCGAAAAGCCCGTTGATGAAATCCCCCAGCCCGTCCAACACCAGGTTCTTACCGATGTTCTCATCCAGATGGTAGTGCTCTTTGCCCAGGCTGTCAGCTAGTTTATCCACGTAGAGGCTGATCTGGTAGAGGTGGGCGGTAGATTCCGGGATGGTAGCGATCGCGATGATGGCGATGGCAGCAATAGACTCAAAGGCGCGCGGGTGGCCAAATGCAGGCAGCGTGAATCTTGGTATCTGGATGAAGCTTGCCTGCGTGACCCCGCTGAAGTCCACAGAGCCAGGATAGAAAATCGCGCTAAAGATATAGCCCACAACTGCACCGATCAGAATGGGCAGCAGTCCGATGAAGCCCCTGTTTTGCAGATAGACTGAGCACAAGATAGTGACGAGCAATGTGACGATGGCGACCATCCAGTTGGCGCTGGCCATATCCACTGCTGAGCCTCCCAGTGTCACACCAATGACGAGAGCGACAGAACCGGTAAGCACGGGGGGTAGGATCTTATCGAGGGCCGCTTTGCCAGCCCTCGCAATGATGAAGCCGACGATGATATTGATGACGCCGGTAGCAACGATGCCAACTTGTGCCAGGGAGACCAGGTCTTTGCCCGCGTAAGTCCCGAAATCGGCGCCGGTCAGGGTGAGGGTGGCGGTGATGTAGCTGAATGAGGAGCCATAATACAGCGGAATGAACTTGCCGATCCAAACTTTGGACAGAATCAAGGCTGTAATTGTCGCCAGGCCAGATATAGTCAGGACAGCGCCGACATCAAAACCAACGAGTAGCGCGACGAGTACGGTTGCCGGGAACATCGTCAGCACATGCTGAAATCCCAACAGGATCATTTGCCCTAGGGGTGGAGCATCATCGGGCAAGAATCCTATAATTTTAGGTTTACCGCCAGTGTTTTTGGACATTGATTACCTCCTGAAGTGACTTGAATCAATGAGTGAATGGAAATTATGAGTTTAAGCCATCTTACTTGAGTCGTTTCGTTTTTCCCTCCTCGTAGCGTGGTTTTCGAACCTGACCTTGTGGGGATGCAGTGATGTTTCACTGCGTCCCCACAACTCTATTCTACTCCATTGGTGCAAACTTCAAGCCCTTAGGCGTACCGCACCGGTTCCCAACTGGCAAGAAGTTGCGCGTGACAAGAGCATATTACCTTACCTCTTCTGCGACACGCGCCGCGCTGGTTCGAAGCGACTGCGCGCCGGCGTCAGGACGTCGCCGTAGGCCGCCAGGTTGCGATCCTCTAGGTGATCGAAGATCATCGGGCTGGTGGAACCGTAGCTGATGCGCTTGAGAGGCTCCGGGTCCAGCTCCGCCGCGATGATGTCCTCCGTCCCCCGCGCCAGCGCCAACGTCTGCGCGATGGGGCTGACGATCATGCTGTGGCCGAAGTAATAGTGCCCGCCCGCATCCGGGCCGATGCCGTTGCAGGCGGCGATGTAGACGTGATTGTCGTAAGCACGGGCCTTGTTCGTCATTTCCCAGATCTCGAAGCTACGCAACAGTGCCGAGGGGCGCACGATGACCTCCGCGCCGCGCACCGCCTCGCAGCGGTAGAGTTCCGGGAAATCGCCATCGTAGCAGATGGTCAGCCCGATGGTCGCCAGGGGCGTCTCCACCACGATCGGTGCATCGCCAGGCGTAGACCATCCCCCACCGGCCCGCCGCTCGGTGGGGAACAGGTGCGTCTTGCGGTAAACGCCGAAAAGCCCTTCCGGGCCGAAAAGCGCCGCGCTGTTGTAGACGACGTCTGGCGTCGGCCCGCGCTCGTAGGTGGGGAAGACGATGTAGAGATCGAGCGCCCGCGCCGCCGCCGCGACCGGTTCCGTCAGCGGGCCGGGCAGGGTATCCACCCGCGCCCACAGCTCCTCCACCGGACAGCCCGGCGTGAAGCCCGTCGTCACCGTCTCCGGCAGTACGATCAGGCGCGCGCCAGTTTCTCGCGCCGCCCGCTCGGTCCAGGCCAGCGCCTTTTCAACGTTCTCTTTCACTGCCATCGGCGTCACCGCGAATTGCGCGCAAGCGACGGTAAAACGTTGCATAGCTCCTCCTCAGTAGACGGTAGACAGTAGACGGTAGACGGGGGGAGAGGGGGAGATTCGCCGCCCGCTGATCCGTCGTTCTGCTCCTCAACTTTCAACTTTCACTTCGCCACTCTTAACTCGCAACTCGTCCCTTTTCACTCTTCACTCTTAAATCGCCCCCTCAGCGCGCAATGCTGCGATCTGCTCTGGCGTGTAGCCGAGTAAGTCCCGCAGCAGTTCCTCGGTGTGTTGGCCCAGGGTGGGGGCGGGCATGCGTATGGCGCCGGGCGTCTCGCTGAGTTTGATCGGGATACCGGCCATGGTCAGCTCTCCGGCCACCGGATGTGCGAGCTTGACCAGCATCTCCCGCGCCAGCACCTGCGGGTGTTCCATCACCTGGGGCACGTTGTTGATGGGGCTGGCGGGTACCCCCACGGCATCGAGCCGCGCTTGCCATTCAGCGTTCGTGCGTGTCCGGAAGATTTCGGCCAGGATTGGACGGAGTTCGTCATAGTGAGCGAGCCTCGACGGATTGGCCGTAAAGCGCGGATCCGCGGCCAGATCGGGCCGCTCCAACCCCTCACAGAGCCGTAGCCAGACCGCGTCGTTGCCCACCGCGACCATCAATTGGCCGTCTTGCGTCTCGAACGGCTCTAGGGGGACGACGGAGGGATGGCGGCTGCCGATGGGGCGCGGGATTTCGCCGGTAACGCTGTACCGCGCGATGGCGTTCTCCAAAATGGCGACCTGGCAATCGAGCATCGCCACGTCGACCAACTGGCCCTTGCCGGTGCGCTCGCGCGCCGCCAGCGCGCTCAAGATGCCGATGGCCGTGAAGATACCCGCGATGATATCGCCAATGGAGGTGCCGACGCGCGTGGGCGTCCCGTCTTCCGGCCCGGTAATGCTCATCACGCCGCCCATCGCCTGCACCACACCATCGTAAGCGGGACGCCGGCTGTACGGCCCGGTGCGTCCGAACCCCGACGCCGCCGCGTAGATCAGGCGCGGGTTGATCTCGCGGAGCGTCTCGTAGCCCAGCCCTAGCTTTTCCAGCGTGCCGGGGCGAAAATTCTCGACCACCACATCCATGAGCGGAACCAGTTCGCGGATGATCTGCTTTCCGTGCGGCGACTTGAGGTTCAGCGTCATGCTGCGCTTATTGCGATTGAGGCTCATATAGTACGCGCTCTCGCCGTGCAGATACGGGCCAAAGTTCCGCGAATCGTCGCCCGTGCCGGGTCGTTCGATTTTGATCACGTCAGCCCCCAGGTCGGCTAAAACCATCGTCGCGTAAGGCCCGGCCAGCACGCGGGTCAAATCCAGGATACGGATGCCTTCCAAAGCCATCATAGTCAATTATCTCCCGTAGTCGTGTAGTCGCGTAGTCGTGTAGTCGCGTAGTCGCGTAGTCTGAAATTCCTTGACTACCTGACTACCTGACTATTTGACTATCCGACTATTTCCTGGCTTTCACCTGCTGATTCAAATTCTCGACGTGCTGCGGATCATACGCATCGCCGAATTTGGTTTTGGGAAGGCTTTCTTTCTTCTTCATCAGGTCGGCGTACTCGTCGTCGTCCAGGAAGGCGACGCAGCGCCCGATGCACGATTCGCCGTCCACGAAGCGCCACGGGAAGAAACCGATCTGCACGCGGCGGTTGATGAGCAGGTCGATCTCGCCGCCGATGCACTCCGCGTGGATGATGCCGGATGGGAACATCTCGATGTGCATCAGTTGGTATTTCGTGTCGTCGAAGACGTCCGCCAGGCCTTTGCCGTACTTCTTCTGGAAGTGCGCCTCGGCCTGCGCCGCCTGGCGCGGCATCCAGTTGCGGATGATCGTGTTCATTGGGTGATCCGCGCTGCCGCAGTCCACGCCGATCCAGCGCAGCTTCTTGCGCTTGGCCCATTCCGCGAACTCGCGATCCGGCCCCGGGTGCTGCACCATGTAGCGAATCTCGTCCGCGTGCGGCATGTCCCATCCAAAGTGGTGGAAACCGGTGTGGATGATGAGGATATCGCCTTCCTTGACTTCGACTTTGTCCTCGATCATCTCCGACGTGTAGATATCGTAGTCGGCGACCACGTCCGAGAGATCGACGATGGCGGCATCGTGGACGAGGAACTCCATATCTAGGGACGCGATGTCCTTGCCGGCGGTATAGAAGTGGATTTCGCCGTCGAGATGCGTGCCCAGGTGATTGGAGTGGGTCACGAGCTGCCCGTTCGCGCCGTTGGGCGCCAGCCGCTTGAAGTACTTCACTTGCAGCGGTTCGTACGTAGGCCACGGGGGTGTGCCAATGCCGAGAGGAATGGTCAGGTCTAAGAGTTTCATAATCAAAACCTCCTATGTCTAATGTGTCTTAGCGGACAACAAGCCCGTCCTATGCCGGACGGGCTTGTTCACTTTAGCTAATAGTTGCGCATCGTCAACGGCAGGAAGATCTTGTATCTTTCCAACACATTGAACGTGGCGGATGCTGAGCCGCCGATCAGATCGCCGATGGCGTATGTCGCGACGTTGACCACCGGATGGGCGAGGAAAAACGAGTCGGTGCGCACAGCAGCGCGGAAGCTGATGGTGACGGTCTCACCACCGATCAGGTCGCCGTTCCAGGTGATCACATCGTCGCCCACGGAAGCGCCGTTCTGCGTCACCCAGGCCACGAAGTTCACCTCCCAGGGCAGCACGTCGGTCAGCGCGATGCTGGTGACCGACAGATCACCACCGTTGTGCAGTATGAGCGTGTACGTCACCTTGTCGCCGGGGAAAACGTTTGCATCTGGCGTTACGGTTTTCGTTAACGTGAGTTGCGATAGAAGCGCCAAATCTAACCCCACAACGATCGGATCGTGATCCGAAGCGCGGTAAGGATCATCGTTGTAGAGGCTGACGAGCTGACCGGGGGTTTTGTACTCGACGTTGTAATCCAATACGATCGGTTCATCGGCATTGCTGTGCCAGCTTTCTGCGCCGGTGACGTAGGGAAGCAGGCCGCTGCTGGCCATCGCGTAGTCGAGCGTCCCCCATTGACCGTCGAAGACGTAACTGTACACCTCGTCGGCGGCGTCGCCGGCCATCATTGCTGCCAGGTTGGTATAGCCGCCGTCCTCCAGGGCAACGATGGGGTCTTCTTTGGCGTAGGAGTTCAGGTCGCCGATGATGAGGGCGCGGGCGCTACCGACGTTGGTCGGATCGCCGTCGAGCCAGTCCACCAGGGCCTCAGCCGCTGCCGTGCGGGTGAGGTTGCAGTTGCCCTGCCCGTCACCCGTGTCGGGGTCGTCGGGGCAGGTCGAGCCTTTGGACTTGAGGTGGTTGACAATAACGGTGACGACTTCGCCGGTGGCGGTCTCCTCGAACGATTGCGCCAGCGACGGGCGGTTCAGGGTATCCAGGAATATGGTCTGTGCGTTGCTATCCAGCACCGCCGTTGTGCCGGTCAGGATAACCGTAGCGGGTTTGTAAATCAGCCCGACCTTGATGGCATCCGTGCCGAGGACGTTCGTGATGCCGGTTTGCGCGTCGGCATTCACGTAGGCGTAGGTTCCGGCGCCGGCGATGGCGTTGAGGCCGTCCACCAGATCGTCGATGGCGCTGGTTTCGTCTGCGTAACCGTCGTTCTCGATTTCCATCAGCCCAATGACGTCGGCGTCGAGCATCAGCATGGCGGCGATGATCTTATCGCGCTGGCGAGTGAACTCGGTAGCATCATCTGCGCCCCGGCAATCCACTGTTGCGCCGCCGACCCCGGCAGTGCAGCCGGTAAACGTGTCGAAGTAGTTCAACACGTTGAAGCTGGCAACGCGCAACGTTCCACCCACATCGGGCGGTTCGGTAGGGCGCGGGTTAGCGTGGGTGATGGTGGGCATCTCGATGGGATGGATGCGGTAAGCATCGGTGCCGCTCCAGCCGGAATAGCTGTAGCTCAGTACGCCCACGATGTCGGCGACGGTGTCCCCACCGCGCACGGTGTTCGTGGCGCTCAGGAAGGGGCTTGGGTAGATGACGGGATCGGGGTTTTGTTTTAAACTGCCGTCGTCCAGGATAATTCTATTGAGATTGTTGGCCGCTTGCAGGTCAATGGCAGGCTGGCCTGGGTCGACGACCTGGGTGGGGTTCATCAGCCGCGCGTCCGGCGAGAGCAGCAGTTGGCCGCCGCGCCCGAGGTAGTAGATTTCCGTCACGTACAGCGTTTCGGGGACGCTCACCAGCATCCCTTCGTAGCGCTCCAGGTAGGTCGTCTCGGAGAAGGGCGGGCTGATCTCCGCCATGGTCGGCAGGGGATTGCCGCTGCTGACGATGCTGACGTGGCTGACGCTGCCCAATTGCGTCATATCGTAATATTCCTGAACCGTGCCGCTTACGCGCACGAGGTCGCCAGCGTTCACATCCACCGTGTTGTAGTAGACGAAGATGCCCTCGGAGGTCAGCGGGTTGTCGTCCGCATCGGCATCTTCTTCCTGTACGAAGAATCCCCGGATGTAATCTCCGGAAGGTTGGAAATCGCCCACCACAACGCCTTCGATGGTGTGTAGCTCGCCCAGCAACGGGCTGGCCAGGCCATCGCCCTGGATTTCGTGGATTTTGACAATATCCACCACAGCGAAGCTGGCCTCTGCGGTCCCCGAATACTCCGCGTTGCTAAACTCGGCGATGTTGACGACATTGCCGCTGTCCACCGTATTGGTGACGGCGAACGTGAAGGTAATTTGCTCGCCTCCGTTCACCGTGCTGGCCCACGTGATTTGCCCGTTGTCTTCTACCGCACCAGTGGGTTGCTCAACCCAGTAAGCAAAACCCACCTCGCTGGGCAGCGTATCGGTGAAAGAGACGCCAGGCTGGTTGGTCGCGCCCTCATTGTTCAGGACAACCGTGTAGGTGACTAACTCGCCCTGGAAAAGGAACGCGGGCGTGGCCGTCTTGGAGATGGAGAGGGGCGGCCGCTCATATAACGCGAAGTTATCCATTCGCCATGAGCTTGACGTGCTGGAGCCGGTCCCGGAAGAGACGTAGCGGAAGGCAAAGTAGACTTGCGCGCCGCTGATGCCGGAGACATCAATCTCACCGGAGGACGTCCATTGCTGTGAGTCTGCCGGTGAAAAAACTGCGTCTGTTAACTTGGTCCACGTCGCCGTGGTTGGATCACCGTTGCCGCTATAATTGGTGGCGTACATAACCGAGAGCTGCGGCCAGGGTTCGCCGCTGTCGGTGTACCGCGTCCAGGTATCGAAGGTGAGGGTTTCGAGGGCGGTTTGCGTGAAATCGAACGCGGGCGAGATCAGCCAGTCGTCGGAAGCCACGTCGCCGCCAAAGCCGTTAGCCTCCATGTAACCGTTGGTGCAGGTCCAGTTGCGGTTACTGGCGACGCTGTAGATCAGCCATCCCGCCGGTGGACAGGTACTGAAGTTCTGGGTGTAGGGGATACCGATGAGTGTTGTGTACGTGGCGTTGCTGCTGCCGGTCTGGGTGGTGCCGCTAAATTCGGCGGTGTTGACCACGGCGGCATTGATGCCCGCCAGGTTGGTGACGGCGAAGGTGAAAGTGATGCCCGCGACGCTTTCGACCGTGCCGTTCCACGTGAGTTGATCGGCGCTCACGTCTGCGCCAGCAGGCTGCACGATCCAGTAAGCAAAGTTCACCTCGCCCGGCAGCGTATCGGTGACGTAGACGTTTGTATCGGCGATCGTGCCGCTGTTCGCTAGGGTGAGCGTGTAGGTCACTAGCCCGCCGGGCGTGACGTCCGCAGCAGGAGCGGCAGTTTTGGAAAGGGCCAGGTCAATATAATCGTCACCGGCCGGCGTCACGTCGCCGCGAATGCGAATGCCCTTGCCATTCCACGCCGCAACGTTTTCGATATCGAATGTACCAGTGCTACCGCTGGCATTGTATGCATACAACCGGAACAGAGCGGTTTGCCCATCCTCCACGGTGGGGACGCCGCTGAGATCGATGCTGGCGTGCTCTTCTCCGGTATCACTGACCGTGTCATCGGTGTGGACCAGGATATTCACGGTTGCAAAGTTATCCGTGCTGACGTGGATTTCGAGCATACTTGGCCCAGTGCCAGAGCGGTCGTAACGAATGTCGAAATCGGTCAGGGCAATCTCGTAGCCACTCGCCGGGGTCAGGCCCCATTCCAGGTATTTGCCGAGGTTGATGTCGCCGCTCGTCTCCCAACCTGAGGAATTGTAAGTACTACCGATCGCGTACGAGACACCGTTGCGTGAAAGCGGCACGCCATTAACATTGGCGGCGACAAAATCTGCATCCAAACTGCCTTCAGTGTTCGTGCTGGTCCATTCGACGATTTCTCCCTCTGCTCGCACTATACCGGGTTGCGCTGCCAGCACGCTGGTCAGGAGCAATGCGAGAATTACGAATGCATTGCCGATTCGTCCAATACTTCGCTGAGATTTACCTTTCGTGTACATTTTCCCTCCTAACATGGTGATTTTTAG